>CAMNGG010000349.1 GCA_946537975.1 uncultured Treponema sp.
CTCATTCCTGCAAGGCTTGAACTGGTTCTTCGGAAAGGAGTGAAAGTATGCATCCGAAACTGGCTGGTGGAATATTTTGCCTTCTATATAGTATTTTGGGGTTGATTATTGAGAAGACATTCAAAATAAGTTTATTCGATAACATTTTTTTTTATGTCATATTAATAATACTGGGATTCATAGTCTATATGTATTTTGCAAAGAGATACGACGGCGACGGGAATGTATAACAAGTGAGGTAAACCAATGTTAGTCAAAAAAAACATTCCCCAGACTTAATAAGACACTTTTGAAACTTGAACGACATAAATTGAGAAAGTGAGGTAGAAAATGTTCAGACTATTCAAGAGACGAAAGTATGTTTACCACGAGTTGAAGTGGCCTTCCTACGCCCGCGAGCTTACGGAGGAAGAGAAGCTTCTGGTCAACGGGTGGCTCTGAATCTGGTTCAAGCGGTTCGCCAGCCGATACGGCATCGAAAGTAGATTTGCAGAAGAAAGCACAAATTGACCACCACAAGGAACAAAACAATGCCCAATCCTCCTGTAATAAATTGGATGAAATAATTGGAGTATTGCGGACATCTCTTCCTCTCTCTTATTCGTGCGGAGGGGGCAATACAGCGATGCTTTGCATTTAAAATTTGACAAATTGTCATGTTGTGGTATATACTTTTCTAGATAAGTTAGTTATAGCTAACAAAATATAATAAAGACAGGAGGCTCTGAAGTGAGCGAATTTTTCAAAAATATTCCTGAGATTAAGTTCGAGGGTAAAGACAGCAAAAATCCATGGGCATTCAAGTATTATGATGCAAACAAGGTGATTATGGGAAAGAAGATGAGCGAACATCTTCCTTTTGCAATGGCATGGTGGCATAACCTTGGCGCAAACGGTGTCGATATGTTCGGACAGGGAACTGCGGACAAATCTTTCGGTCAGACTCCGGGAACAATGGAGCATGCAAAGGCTAAGGTTGATGCAGGCATCGAGTTCATGAAGAAGCTCGGAATCAAATATTACTGCTGGCATGACGTTGACCTCGTTCCTGAAGATCCTAATGACATCAACGTAACAAACAAACGCCTTGATGAAATCTCAGATTATATACTTGAAAAGACAAAGGGAACTGACATCAAGTGCCTCTGGGGAACTGCAAACATGTTCGGTAATCCGCGCTTTATGAACGGTGCAGGTTCAACAAACTCTGCTGACGTTTACTGCTTTGCTGCCGCTCAGGTTAAAAAGGCATTGGAGATTACAGTTAAACTCGGCGGACGCGGCTACGTTTTCTGGGGAGGACGCGAAGGCTACGAAACACTTTTGAACACAGACGTAAAGCTGGAGCAGGAAAACATTGCAAACCTCATGCACATGGCAGTTGATTACGGCCGCTCAATCGGCTTTAAGGGAGACTTCTACATCGAGCCCAAGCCAAAGGAACCGATGAGCCATCAGTATGATTTTGATGCCGCGACTGCAATCGGCTTCCTCCGCCAGTACGGACTGGACAAGGACTTTAAGATGAACATTGAGGCAAACCATGCATCGCTGGCAAACCACACCTTCCAGCACGAGCTTTGCATCAGCCGCATAAACGGAATGCTCGGTTCTGTTGACGCCAACCAGGGCAACCCGATTCTTGGCTGGGATACGGACAACTTCCCTTGGAATGTTTACGATGCAACTCTTGCAATGTACGAGGTTCTCAAGGCCGGCGGTCTTACAGGAGGATTTAACTTTGACTCAAAGAACCGCAGACCTTCAAATACCTTTGAAGATATGTTCCATGCCTACATCATGGGAATGGATACTTTTGCCCTCGGTCTCATCAAGGCTGCGGAGATTATTGAGGACGGAAGAATTGACGGCTTCATCAAAGAAAAGTATTCAAGTTTTGAAAGCGGAATCGGTAAGAAAATCCGCGACAGGCAGACAACTTTGGAAGAACTCGCCAGCCGTGCCGCAGAAATGAAGAAGCCTTCTGATCCGGGTTCAGGCCGCGAGGAATATCTTGAAGGTGTGGTGAACAACATTCTCTTCCGCGGATAAGTATCCGGATTAAAAACAGGGGGATAAGTGTGTCTGATAATATCTATGAACGCATTTGTCCTCCTGCGGATTATTTCGTTCAAGAATGGACAGACAAGAGTCATCGTCTTGCTTGTGATGATGTAAAATCCTCTCCAAAGTTTCCCGGGGTCTGGGACCAGAAAATCATCCCGTTTATTGAGAGGGCTTTCCTCTGTTTACGGTCAGGTAGGCAGATAAAAGAATACGGAAAATCCTCGTATTGACAAAGTTTGTTAGTTTATGCTAACTTGTGTTTGTTATGCGACTAGAATATATAAAATGGTCGCAAGATAAAAAACACACAGAGGCATACTTTTATGAAAAACAAAAGGAAAGAAGGGCTTTCAAGGCTCTTTGAACTCGCTGGTAAAAAGAAAGGAAAGCTTTTTGCTGCAAGTATTTTTTCTGTAATTTCATCTTTTTCAAGAATTATTTTTTATTTTTCAATTTATCTGGTAATAAAAACGGTTCTTGAAAATTATTCAAATCTTGCCGGGATAGACAAAATGCTGATTGTCAGGTATTCACTTTTCAGTCTGGCAGGAATTATTCTTTACGCTGTTTGCGCCTTTGTTTCTTCATCAATTTCTCATGTGGCTGCCTATGATTTGCTTTACGAAATCAGAATTGCCCTCATGGAAAAAATGTCCCGGATTTCTGCCGGCTTTTTTGATTCTGTAACTCAAGGTTCAATAAAAAAAATAATGGCCGATGATGTAGAATCCATTGAAGAATTTGTTGCACACAGCTTTTCGGAGCTTGTTGCCGGAATTGCAGCTCCGCTTTTTATTATGATTTATCTTTTTACAATTGACTGGCGGCTTTCACTTATAATACTCCTTCCAATCATAATTTCAATTTTTCTTCTGGGAATGTGCCTGACTCAAAAGGACAAGGCCTTGCTCCAGAAGAAGATGTCACAGTCCATGGAAAAAATGACCGGCACGATTATTGAATATGTGCACGGAATGCCGGTTATAAAAGTTTTTAACAGAAGCCTGAAGGGTTTTAAAAGATATGAAAATGACATAAATGAATTTGTTGATGTTGTTGATGAGACTGCCCATGCCAATGCTCTTCCAATTTCCTTGTATTATGTTTTTTTTGGAGCACAGACCCTGTTTCTCTTGCCGCCTTGTATTTTTATGTTAAAAAATGCAGCCGGTTATAACGAAGCTCTGCTGACTGTGATTTTATTTTTGTTTATAGGGCAGGGCTTAAAAGAGCCTCTGGAAAATATGATGAACATGGCCGTCGGTACAAACAGAATCAAAGAAGCCGTTGCAAGAATTGATAATATTCTGTATCAGAACGAACTGACCTTTGACGAAGATAAGCTTCCGTCTTCTTATGATGTTGCCTTCGAGAATGTATCTTTTTCGTATAACGGAAAAACAAACGCAGTTGAAAAAGTTTCATTCAAAGCCCGTCCTGGAAGCATAAATGCAATCGTAGGTCATTCCGGCGGCGGTAAATCAACCTTAATGGAACTGCTTCTGAGATTTTATGATGTAAATGAAGGTGCCATAAAAATTGGCGGGGTCAATATAAAAGATATAAGTCAGGAAAATCTGATGAACCTGATTTCTTATGTTTTTCAGGATTCCTTTTTGTTTAATGACACAATCGAAAATAATATCAGAATGGGAAATCAGAGGGCAACAAAAGCAGATGTAGTGATGGCTGCAAAGGCGGCTGGCATTCACGAGGTAATTGAAAATCTGCCGGACGCTTATGATTCTGTTGTTGGAGAAAACAATGTATATCTTTCAGGAGGAGAAAAACAGAGGATTGCGATTGCCCGGCTCTTTTTAAAAGACTCTCCAATCGTTGTGCTTGATGAGGCAACAGCTTATGCAGATGCGGAAAATGAAATGAAGATTCAGGCTGCCTTTGCCAGGCTTGCAAAAAACAAAACAGTCTTCATAATTGCCCACCGTCTTAAGACAATTGAAAATGCGGACAATATTTTAGTGATTCATGAGGGACGACTTGCGGCGGAAGTAAAACATTCTGAGCTTATGGAAAAGTGTCAGATTTATAAAGATATGGTTGCGGCAAATGAGCGGCGCGACAGCTGGTCAATTTAAAAGGGGGATAAAAATGTCAAAAATAAAAAACTGGTACCAACTTCTTACTTTTGGAGAAGGAAAAAGATATAGCAAATTTTTGCTCTGGATGCTGTTTGACAGCTTTGTAATGACGCTTCCATATAGTTTTGTGATTCTTGCAATTTATATTTTTATGCAGCCTTTGATGGGCCTGACAGATTCCATACCGGAGCAAAAGGCCTGGATTCTGGCGGGTATTCTTCTGGTTCAGTCTATTGCATATTTTTTAATCAGACAAAAATCATATATTTACAGCTGCACCGGAATGGTTGAGACCATGCGCAAATCAAGGCTGAAGCTGGGCGAACATCTGAGAAAACTTCCTATGGGATTTTTTGATTCAAGAGATGCAGGCGATATTTCTACAGTCTTTTTGAGAGACTATGATACAGTGGAACAGCTGTCTGATAAGGCTTTTCCCCAGTTTGCGGTTACCTTTGTAAGGGTTCTGATGTCTGTAATTATTATGACAATTTTTGATTACAGAATGGCGCTTGCTTTGTTTATCACAATTCCTTTTGCTTTGCCATTTGCTTTTTTGAGTTACAAAAAATTCAATGTTACAAATGATAATCTCATGAAGTCAAATCAAAAGGCGGCCTCTGGAATTCTTGAGTATGTCGGTGGAATCAAAACCTTAAAGGCCTTTAATCTTGCAGGAGAAAGATTTTCCACCCTAAAGGAAACTCTGAATAATCAGAAAAAATATGCAATAGAAATTGAAACAAAAACTGCCGTCCCGCTCAGTATTGCAGGAAGGGCGGTGCTGAATCTTGGAATTGTTTTTACGATTTTGTTCGGAGGATTCCTTACAGTTTCTTTGAAGCTTAATCCCTTTTTCTACATTGCATTTTTGATTATGTCCGTGAGCATGTATGAGCCCATTGTGATTTTCTTTATTTATCTTGTTGATTTTGCGCGCTGTAAAAAATCGGGCGACAGAATTGCAAGGCTTTTTGAAGAGAAGACACTGAATGCATCGGGCAGTGAAGAGCCTGTAAAAAACTTTGACATTGAAATGGAAAACGTAAGTTTTTCTTACAGCAAAAAAGAGGTCCTTCATGACGTGTCCTTAAAATTTCCGGCAAAGGCAATTACTGCACTGGTAGGGCCTTCTGGAAGCGGTAAGTCTACAATAACAAGACTGATTGCCCGTTTTTGGGATGTGAATAAGGGCGTGGTAAAAATCGGTGGTATTCCTGTGACGGCTAAGTCCTGCAACGAGGTTCTTGAAAATATTGCCATGGTTTTTCAGGATGTATATCTTTTTCATGATACGATTGAAGCAAATATCAGAATGGGAAATGAAAATGCAACAAAAGAAGAAATTTATGAAGCAGCTAAGAAAGCGGCCTGTCACGATTTTATAATGTCCCTGCCAGACCAGTATGACACAATAGTCGGTGAAGGCGGTTCAACACTTTCCGGCGGAGAAAAGCAGAGAATCTCAATTGCCCGTGCTCTTTTGAAGGATGCTCCGATTATTCTTCTGGATGAGGCAACGGCATCTCTTGATCCTGAAAACGAGGTTTTGATACAGCGCGCAATTTCAAATCTGGTAAAGGGAAAGACCGTAATCATTGTTGCACACAGATTGCGTTCTATCTGCAATGCCGACAGGATTTACGTTATCAATGAAGGTAAGGTGGAAGAGTGGGGAAGTCATTCTGAACTGCTGAATAAAAAGGGCTTATATGCTAAACTTTGGAGTGAGCAGACCAAAGCCGGAAATTGGAAAATTTCAGACGATTAAGAAAATTGAGAGGTAGCTATGCCAGTAAGAGTTTTTACGGAAGAAGAGAAAAAAGAGATTCAGAAAAAAATGTTTGAAGCAGGATTTACCCTCATCAAAAAGAAGGGGCTGATCCATACTTCCGTAGAAAAAATCACTGATTTTGCAGGGATAGGGAAAAGTACCTTTTACAATTTTTACAGCTCAAAAGAAGAATTTGTTGTGGACCTTATTGCATACGAACGAA
>CAMNGG010000350.1 GCA_946537975.1 uncultured Treponema sp.
CAGGGACAGGCAGAATATGTAAACCTTCTTCAAACCCGTGATATGGTCTTCTGTACAGGCTCTGCCGGAAGTGGAAAAACCTACCTTGCAGTTGCGGAAGCCCTCCGTCTCATACTGGCCCACAAGAAATCAAAACTAATCATAACCAGGCCTGTCGTAGAAGCAGGCGAGAGCCTTGGCTTTCTGCCGGGAGATCTTGAAGATAAAATCGACCCCTACCTGCGTCCTCTGCGTGACGCAATGGAAACAATCCTACCGCCGGAATCAGTAAAAAGGCTTTTTGAAGCAGGAATTGTAGAGGTGGCGCCGCTTGCTTATATGAGAGGCCGTACCCTCAACAATGCCGTTGTAATTCTTGATGAAGCGCAGAATACCACCTGTGCCCAGATGAAAATGTTTCTTACCCGTATGGGCGAAAATACAAAGGTTTTTATAACCGGAGATCCGAGTCAGATTGACCTTCCTAAGAAAGTAGAGTCGGGACTTATGCATTCAATCAGTATTTTAGGTAAAATAGAAGATATAGGATTTATGGAGCTTACCGCAGAGGATGTAGTAAGAAATCCATTGGTTAAAAAAATTGTAAAGGCATACGAAAATGAAAAAGAACAATTCTGAAAAAGAAAATAATAAGCCCGGACTTCTTGCTCAGGCAATGAAGGGCGCGGGTAGTTATATGAGAAAGAATTATCCCTTCCTCATTCTTTTCTTTGTAGGTCTGCTGGCTGTTTCAGCATTAAACTTTTTGAAAATCAGCACAGCCCAGACAATCGCAAATTTTTCCCTTGAGGATTTTGAAATTGGACAGATTGCGGACCGCACAATTCTTGCGGACAGAAGTCTTCCGCCAGATAATATCGACCCCGTAACAGTAACAAAGGGTGAAAAAATCATAAAAAAAGGTTTCCCGATTACAGAGGAAGGTTATGCAAAGCTTAAGAAAATGTCTGCTTCTCCTCTCTATATTGATTACCGGGCCTTTGCAAACAGCGAGCTTTACCTGCTTTTGCTTTCCATTATGTGGTATCTTTTGTTTACCTTTATTTCTGTAAACAGAAAGCTTTCGTTTAAAGAGCCTCTGCTGCAGGTAATTTTCTTCCTGGCCGTTTTTGCGGTAACGGCCTTCTGTGGAAAGATTCCTCTTTTTTCAGGTCCCTACAGCATTTGTGTTGTAATTCCATCCGCTTTATTCATAATGATTGTAACGATACTTTATGGAAATCTTTCAGCACTGCTGCTTTCCATTGTTATGGCAATTGGAGTTTTATGCGCTACAAACTGGCAGATTCCAACCTTCCTGCTTACTCTTGCTTCCTCGCTCACAGCAGCCGCAATTGTCAGAAAAATTGAACGCCGTCTCGACCTTGTTTTTGCGGGTCTTATGATTGCGGTCTTCAATATTGTTTTTGTACTGCTATTCTCTGTAATCTTTAACGAAACCTTCGAGCAGCTGCCAAAGCTTATGATTGGGCTTGCAATTAACGGCTTCCTTTCGGGCATTCTTACTCTTGGTTTCTTAACCCCTCTTGAAATCATGCTTAATACCGCATCAGTTTTCCGCCTTATGGATTTGAGCGATGCAAATACACCTATTTTCAAGCAGATGCAGATTCAGGCAAACGGAACCTACAATCATTGTATGATGGTTGCTCAGCTTGCAGAATCCGGCTGCCGGGAAATCGGTGCCAATGCTTTGCTTGCCCGGGTCGGCGCTTACTATCATGATATAGGTAAAATTGATCAGAGCGAATATTTTGTTGAAAATCAGGTTAACGGAATGGAAAATAAACATAATGACCTGAATCCGACACTTTCTGCTTCTGTAATCAAAAGTCATGTGCGCAAGGGAGTTGAAAAAGCAAGACAGCTTCATCTTCCTCAGGCGGTTATTGATATTATTTCTGAACATCACGGCAACAGTATAATTACCTATTTTTATAATAGTGCAAAGGAAAAGGATCCTTCTCTTGATGAGGATGATTTCCGTTACCCTGGTATTCCGCCGACAACAAAGGAATCAGCAGTGGTTATGCTGGCAGATACTATAGAAGCTGCCTGTCATACACTTGATAATCCAACCTCTCCGCGTCTGGATAAATTTATTACCATGCTTATTAATCAGAAGGTAGAAGCAAAACAGCTTGATAACTGTGACCTTACCTTCCGTGATATTTCAAAGATTAAAGCGGCTTTTGTAAATCTGCTTACAGGCTATTATCATAACCGTATAAAGTATCAGAATCAGCAGGATCCGGATGAGGCACCGGCAAAAAATGACGAGACCGCAAAAGCTCCGGAGTCTGCTCCGGCAAACACGACTGCACCGGCAAAAACAGTAAGCCAGGCAACGGCTAAGTCGGCTTCTTCGGCAGCCGCAAAGACAGCAGCTGCTTCTTCAGCAAAAAGTGCCGCCAAAAAGGAAAAGAAATGAACCGGGTATTTATAAGTATGCAGGACGGGGTAGACGAACCCGGCTGGTTTAATGACCTTGAGCCCTTTGTACAGAAGGCTCTTGAAGAGTTGAAATTTGATGGAGAAGAAATCTCCATGCTTTTGTGCAATGACACTTATATGCAGGAGCTCAATAAAACTTACCGTAACATCGACTCTACTACAGATGTTCTTTCTTTTGAGAACGATGAAGAATATGAAGACGAAGAGGGCAAATGGAAATGTGTAGGCGATATTGTAATAAGCCTTGATACTCTGCCTGTAAATGCCGAATATTTTAATGAGAGCAGAAATGACGAGCTCAAGCGTTTAATAGTACATGGACTTTTACATCTGAATGGAATGGACCATGGCGAGGAGCATATTGAAAAAGGCGTTAAGCCGGTATGCGAAATGCTGGTGCTCCAGGAAAATGTTTTAGAAATATTAAAGGATGAAAAAATAATAAAATGAGTTTTTTTAAGAAAAAGAAAAAGAATACTGCCGCAGAAGAAGCAGAACAGATTCAGCAGGAAATTTTAAACGAAGAAAAAAAAGACATGATTCAGGGAGTAGAGGATCTTTCCAAAACTGCTGTTAAAGAGGTTATGATTCCCCGAATCGATGTGGATTTTATATCCAGCGATACACCACAGGATGAGCTTTTTACAAAGATTGTTGCCAGCGGACATTCCCGCTTTCCGCTTTATACCGATTCAATCGACAATGTAATTGGTGTGCTTTATGTAAAGGATATCATAAAGTGCCTGGCAGAAAAGAAAGAAATCAATCTTACTCAGATTGCCCGCAAGGCTTACTTTGTTCCTGAAAGTAAGCGCATAGACTCTCTGCTCCGCGAGTTCCGCCGCCACCACCTTCATATTGCAATTGCAATTGATGAGTATGGTGGAGTTTCGGGTATTGTAACAATGGAAGATATTATAGAAGAGATTGTCGGAGATATTCAGGATGAGTTCGATAAGGAACAGGAGGATATCCTCAAGGTCAGCGATAATATCTGGCTCTGCGACGCCCGTGTAGATCTTGACGATTTGAATGAAAGCCTTGAAGCCCAGTTCCCTAATGAAGATTTTGACTCGCTTGGCGGTTTTGTATTTGATTTATTCGGCAAAGTTCCTGTAAAATATGAAAAGGTGAGCTGGAATGATTATGACTTTATTGTTCAGGATATGGAAGGCCACCGAATCAATATGGTAAAAATAATCAAAAACATAAATGACGGAAAGGATGATGAGTAAAAAAGTTAGCAGGTTTTTAATTGCGATGATTTTTACTGCGGCTATAGGCGGCTCAGCTCCGCTTTCTGCTGCGGATTCAAAAAATACCCTCAGGCTTTACAATGAAGCTATTGCCCTTCAAGAGGAAGAAAACTGGTATACCGCTTCTCAGTATTTTATTGAGGTTGTTAATTCAAATCCTGCTTTCAGCGATGCCTGGTTCCGGCTGGCAGACTGTTCTTATCATCTTGGTGAATTTGATCTTGCCTTTCAGTATCTTGAGTCTGCAGAAAAATATGAAAAAGATAAAAGTGAAATAAAAAATCTTAAAGGAATGATTCTTCTGGCACTTGGCCGTACTGAGGAAGCCCGCCAGATTTTCAATGAGGTTCTTAAAAAATATCCTAATGATATAGATGCACATTTTGGTCTTGCGGAAATTGAGCTCTATGACGGAAAATTTTCCGGAGCAGAAAATCAGTATGCCGAAGCTTTAAAACGCCAGAACTCAAATAGAAAAGCACTTCTCTCGCTTGCCCTGGTTTGTGCAGAAACAAAACGTTACAGTCAGTCAGAAAAATATCTTCGCCAGGCTATGCAGTATTATTCTGGAGAACCTGAAGTTCATTATCTTGCGGCAATCGTTTACACAATGAAAGGTGATTATCAGAGTGCTGAAAAGCATGCCCGTATAGCGGTAGAAATCCGCGGCGGTTATGAACAGGCTTATGAGCTGCTTGCACAGATTGTTTACCTTCAGCATCGTTACAGTGAGGTTATAGACCTCTGTGATTTTATTATAAGCAGAAATCGAAATGCTTCCGCTGCCTGGTACCTGAAGGGAACCGCCCAGTCTAAGCTCGGAAATTCAGAAGAGGCAATTTCAACCTGGAATACAGGGCTTTCAGTAAATCCACAGGACGAGCTGATGAGGATGATGCTTGAACTGACAGCCAAAAATGAACTTGATTTAGATGATAAAAGACGCAGCGAATGGGCGGCTTATCATCTGAACATTGCCCGCCAGTACGACAGCCGTTATGACAAGGCCGGAAGCACCTACGAATATCAGCGGGCTCTTATGCTTGATCCTTCAAATACGGCGGCTCGCCTTGCTTATGCAGAAATCCTTGAACTCAACGGTATGCATGAACTGTATTTAAATCAGCTTAAGTTTGTAAAGGAGAATTCGGAAAGCTCTGTTTCAAAAAGTCTAAATGATACTATTGAAGCCTACGATTCTCTGCTTAATGATACTCTGGCTAAACGCTGGAAAATTGATTCTTTCTATCTCGATAAAATCCGCTGGAAGATTGCGGTTTTCTATACAGACAATACTTCAACCTTTAATCATGCAGACAGCGACAGACTTACGGCACTTGCCTGCGGAGATGTTTTTACTGGTGTCGCAATTACTTCTGTAAAAACTCAGGTAACTCCGGTTTCAAGTTATGGCGAAGCTTTTAAAAATGCCCG
>CAMNGG010000351.1 GCA_946537975.1 uncultured Treponema sp.
TGTTGGTACAATGGGTATTCTCTATGGTGGAGAAGAAACCTGGGCAAATCTTGCTGCAGCATTTACCCATCCGGCAGGACTTTCATTCCTGATTTTCAACCTCTTGTGTGCTCCTTGTTTTGCTGCAATCGGTGCTATCAAGCGTGAGATGAACAACAGAAAGTGGACCTGGGCTGCAATCGGCTGGGAATGTGGCTTTGCCTACGCTGTTTCCTTTGTTGTTTACCAATTTGGCAGCATGTTTGGCGGAAACGGCAATATCTTCGGCTTCATTCTTGCAATTGTAGTAATCGCAGTATTCTGCTGGGCTTTATTCCGCAAAGCAAAAGTGGTAAAATAGATTATCGGGTCAAGCCCGATAATGACAAATGGTGTCATCCCCGGGCTTGACCCGGGGAATCTAGGAATCATTGCCATTTCTGGATTGTCCGGTCAAGCCGGACAATGACATATCTGGAGTAACTTTATGGGAACATTTATAGTCAGCATTATTCTACTCGCAATTGTTGCACTTATAATCTGTTCTCTCATAAAATCTAAACGCTCCGGCCGCCACCCCTCCTGTGGCGGCAACTGCGGTACCTGCGGACATGCCTGCGGCGAATTATATCCGCATTCAAAAGAATTTCTTGAAAAATATAAATCTTCAAAAAGCAATCAGATTAATAGTTGTCGTAAATAACCTCATACAGTATAATTACCTTAAGAGGTAGAAAATGGTAATTAAAGAATCTGCAGAAATGTATCTTGAGACAATTTTAGTTCTTTCAAAGCAGGGTGCTGTCCGCTCTATAGATATTGCAAAGGAAATGAATTTTTCCCGTCCATCTGTAAGTGTAGCCTTACATAATCTTGAAAAGGAAGAATATATTTCTATTGAGGCAGATCAGACCATTAAGTTACTGCCAAAGGGAGCTGAAATCGCTAAAACAATTTATGAGCGACACACAGTCCTTACAGAGTTCTTCGAGCAGATTGGAGTAAAATCTTCAATTGCATCAGAGGATGCCTGCAAAATTGAACATGACATCAGCCCTGAATCCTTCAAGGCAATCAAAAAGCTTGTTAAAAATAATAAAGAAAAATAATTATTTCAAATGTTCTTTTAAGGCTTCAATGTAGGCAGTCGCATAACGTGAAAGGTTTACTGCCTTTCTGGTGATGATGCCTACAGTCATATGCTCATTGCAGTCTAGTGGACGGGCTATTATTTCCGGCCCGTTCAATTCATGACTTATAATTCCCGAACAAATTGTATATCCATCCAGTCCAATCAGAAGATTAAAGAGGGATGCACGGTCACGCACCTGAATACTTTTTGGACAGTCAAAATCGATTTCCGTTAGAGGTTCCTCAGCAAAATAAAAGGAGTTAAAGTCTCCCTGTTCATAAGTAAGATATGGAAAAGGAGTAAGGTCTGTAAGCCGGATTTTTTTCTTTTTAGCAAGCGGATTTTTTTTAGAGATAAAAACATGAAGTGGTGCTGTGAAAAGCGGCTTAAAAACAAGGTTATTCTTTTTTATTAATTTAGTAATTACATTTTCATTACGGCTGGAAAGATATAGAACTCCAATTTCGCTTTTGAGGTGAGCAACGTCTTCTATGATTTCGTGAGTCTGGGTTTCGCGCAGGGTGAAGTTGTATTGATTTCCTCCAAATCTTCTTATGACATCTACAAAAGCATTTACCGCAAAAGAATAATGCTGGCAGCTTACAGAAAAAATAGAATTCCCTCCGGTTCCATTGCCTGCTTTAAAATGGTCCTCAAGCAAATTTGCCTGCTCAAGTACCTGACGGGCATAGGACAAAAATTCGTCACCTTCGTTAGTTATGGTTACTCCCTTATTTGAGCGGGAGAAAATTGTAATTCCCATTTCGGCTTCAAGCTCGCGGATTGCGGCAGTCAGGCTTGGCTGGGAAATAAAGACCCGGCGTGAGGCTTCTGTTATGTTGCGGCTGTCCGCAACCGCTACTGCATATTTTAACTGTTGTAAGGTCATAATTTTATGATAGCAAAAAGGGAAGAAAAGTACCATAGTTAAAAACTATCGCAATGCAAAAGAAAATAGTATTTTTCTTTGGTAACAAAAGTCTATATACTTTTATTGATTAAACATACTAAAAAGGTAGGTAAAACGAATGACAGTAAAGACATCAGTAACAGGTTTCCCTAGAATTGGAAAAAATCGTGAATTAAAATTTGCATGCGAAAAATATTTTAAGGGAGAGCTCTCTGAAGATGAGCTTAAAAGGACCGCAGCAGAGCTTCGTGCTTACGGCTGGAAAAAACAGGCAGAGGCAGGAATTAATTTTATTCCATCAAACGATTTTTCTTTTTATGACAATATGCTTGATACAGCTTTTTTGCTTAGAGCTGTTCCTGCCCGCTATAAGGCTCTGGAGTTAGGTTCACTTGAAACTTATTTTGCGGCGGCTCATGGCTATCAGGGAGCAGCAGGAGATGTAAAGGCTCTTCCTATGAAAAAATGGTTTAATACAAATTATCATTATATTGTGCCGGAGCTTTCTGATAATACTGAAATAAAACTTCAGGAAAATAACAAGGTACTGGCGGAGTTTAATGAAGCAAAGAGTCTTGGTATTGAAACAGTACCAGGAGTAACTGGTCCATATACTTTTCTTCATCTTGCCGCTTATACAGGAAAAAAGAGGGCTGCTGATTTTGCGGAGGATACAGTTGAGGCTTTTGTTCAACTTGCAAAAAAACTTTCTGACGCAGGAGCCGGGTGGATTAGTTTCGCAGAGCCTGCACTTGTTTTTGATGTATCAGAAGATGAGAAAAATCTTTTTATTTTAATTTATAAAAATCTGATTTCAAAGCTTCGTAGTGTATCAAAAATTAAAATCATTCTTCAGACTTATTTTGGTGATATACGAGATGTATACAAGGAGGCTTGTAGTCTCGGCTTTGATGCAATAGGCCTGGATTTTATTGAAGGGAAGAAAACTCTTTCACTTATAGAATCAGGCTTCCCAAAAGACACTCTTCTTCTGGCAGGAATTATAAACGGTAAAAATATCTGGCGTTCAGATTATCAGAAAAAAAATAACCTTATAAAACAGATAAAAAAAATTGTTCCCGAAGATAATCTTGTAATTTCAACTTCCTGTTCGCTGCTTCACGTTCCATATACAACAAGTCTGGAGGATAAGCTTTCTAAGGATATTTTGAAGTATCTTGCTTATGCGGAGGAAAAGCTTACGGAACTCCGGGAGCTTGCTGTTTCGAACAGTACAGCATTTGAAGCAAATAAAGAACTTTTTGCTTCAGAGCGTGTATGCAAAAACACTGCCGTTCGAGAAGCTCTTGCTAATCTTACAGATTCAGATTTTATCAGAAAACCGGATTTTTCTGAGCGCGAAAAAATTCAGCACGAAACCTTTAAGCTGCCGCTATTTCCAACAACAACGATAGGAAGTTTTCCTCAGACAAACGAGGTTCGCGCAAATCGTGCTGCTTACAAAAAGGGAACTATTAGCCGGGAAGACTATGTAGCTTTTAATCAGAAAAAAATAAAAGAGTGTATAAAGCTCCAGGAAGAACTTGGACTGGATGTTCTTGTTCACGGAGAATTTGAACGCAATGATATGGTTGAATATTTTGGAAATCAGCTGGATGGTTATATATTTACACAGAAGGCCTGGGTTCAAAGCTATGGCACACGTTGCGTAAAGCCTCCTGTAATCTGGGGAGATGTTAGTCGAAACAAACCAATGACAGTCGAGTGGTCTGTCTTTGCCCAGAGGCAGACAAAGAAAATCATGAAGGGAATGCTCACCGGTCCTGTTACAATCTTAAACTGGTCTTTCCCACGCGAGGATATCAGCCTTAAGGAACAGGCCCAGCAGCTTGCCCTCGCAATTCGTGAAGAGGTTTTAGATCTGGAGAAAAACGGTATTAAAATTATTCAGATAGATGAAGCCGCTCTTCGAGAAAAGCTTCCTCTGCGTCATAGTGACTGGCACGCTGAGTATCTTGACTGGGCCATTCCTGCCTTCCGTCTTGTACACGCAAAGGTACAGCCACAGACACAGATTCATACTCACATGTGTTACAGTGAATTTAACGATATTATCCGAGATATAGATGCAATGGATGCAGATGTGATTACCTTTGAGGCAAGTCGTGCAGATCTAAAAATTCTCGATGCCCTTAAGGAAGCAGACTTCCGTACGGAAGTGGGACCTGGCGTTTATGATATTCATTCAGCACGAGTTCCGTCGGTTGAAGAAATTGTTAGTGCACTCGAAAAGATGCTCAATAAAGTACAGAAGGAAAAGCTCTGGGTAAATCCGGATTGTGGCCTAAAAACCCGCGGGGAAGAAGAAACAAGAGCCAGTCTTAAAAATCTTGTTGCCGCCGCAAAGGAGCTTAGAAGTCGTGCAGGTAAATAGCCGAAGGAGATTTCGAGCCCTTAAGCTTTTTTTCCTAGAACAGTAAAATCCTGTGCTTCGTTGCAGAAGACGATTCCGCTTCCGGCTTCTGCAAAGCAGGGGAGGGCTATTATAGCATTTAGGATGTCCTCTTTTTTTTCTGCCGGAACGAGAATCATGAGCATTTCTTTTTCCGGCACAATTTTAGTACCGAAAAAAGCGGCATCATCTTCTTTTGCAGTACCCCGGGCACCAATTATTGTGCCACCGCCGGCACCTGCTTTTCTTGCCGCTGCCATCGCATCTTCTGCATAGCCCTTGTTTACGATTACATTTATCATCTGATAGTTATTTTCATTTTTCATAGTTTCTTCTCCCTTTGAATTATCTGATTTTTCATCCAGGTGACCGGAGCGTATAAAGTTCGGAGTCATAATTGTAAACATAACTCCAAAGTGGGCTTTCTTTTCTGCGGCATTTATAATAGCATCATAAACAGTATTTTTTATTTCATCTTTTATAATGATGTAGACGATATCCTTTGAAGTATCGCCCAGACCCAGCAATTGAAGAACTCCGTTAGAGGCAGTTCCGCGTCCCATTGTGATAGTACCGCCACCTGCTCCTGCTGATTTTGCGGCATTTGCGATTAGTTCCCCGCAGTTGTGAGGAACTATTGAAATCAACAATTTATACCCCATCAGATACCTCCTCTGGATTTTCTTTTTTCACTTTTTTTTGTTTCATTTTAAATATGATTCCCATAAGCTGAATTGCGAGAAGCGGCATCATTGCGACAAGGGCAATAACACCAAAGGAATCGTTTCCGCCCTTTCCGCTTGAAGCAGCACCCAAAGTAAAGGAAAGAACGAAGGTAGAAGTAAGCGGACCCGAAGCAACTCCACCAGAGTCAAAGGCAATCCCGGAAAAAAGACTTGGACAGAAAATCATAAGAAGCATTGAAATAATGTAGCCCGGAATCAGAATGTATTTTAGATTAAAGCCCGCTACAGCTCTCCACATAGAAAGACCGATCGCAAGTGCAGTTCCAACAGAAAGGAAAACCAAGAGAACCCGTCGCTTGATAGTGCCACCGCTGACAGCTTCAACCTGTTCACTCAAGACCCAGACTGCAGGTTCTGCACAGACGATAATTGCGCCGAGCAGTAAGCCGGTGCTGATTAAAAGAATATACCAGGCTCCGCCCCGGTTAAGGGCAAGCGCTCCAAGCTTTTTGCCCAGCTCGGCTCCGGCCTGAGAAAATCCACCTTTTACTCCAATCAGAAAAATTGTTAGTCCGATAAAGGCGTAAATAAAACCGATTATTATTCTTATAACCTGACGTTTAGTCATTTTAAGAAGCGTGATTTGAAAGATTACAAAAAGAGCAAAAAGAGGAGCAATGGAAATTAATGCTTCATGAAGAACATGACCGGTAACAGCAAGAAAGCTGACAGAACCGGCAGCGGCAGTACTTGTGAGCTGATTTGCAGAGCCTTGTAATTCAACCATACTTTTTAAAGTAATCGCATAAAGCAAAACCGCCATGACAGGACCAATCGAGCATACACCGGTTAGACCAAAACTGTTTTCATTATCATCACGAACAGAAGAAACTCCCAGACCCAGTGCCATAATAAAGGGAACCGTCATAGGACCAGTTGTTGCGCCGCCGGAGTCAAAGGCAATTCCAAAAAAACTTTCCGGCGCAAAGCAGCTGATAAAAAATAGCAGGGAATAGGAAATCAGAAAAGTCAATTTGATGGAAAGATTCAAAACTGTGCGTAGAAGCCCAAGCATAATAAAAAGACCAACACCACCCGCAATTACAAAGGTGATAGAAAGCTTGTTCACAAAAGGAAAAATACTTCGAACCTGATCCCCAAAAACCTGAATGTCCGGTTCAGCAGCAGTAACAATAAAACCGATTATAAAGGCCACTCCAAGCAGCAAGACCAAAGAGCGCTTTTTCGTAAGCTCGGCTCCGCAGCGTTCACCCATAGGCTGAATGCCCAGGTCTACGCCAAGAAGAAAAATTGTAAGTCCGACAATAAGCAGAAGCCCGCCCAGAACAAAACGTGCCAGCAGGCCTTTATCTAGAGGAACAAAGGTTAGGCCAAGAAAAAGCACAATTGCCATAACCGGCAATACGGAAACGGCCGTCTCTTTTAATTTATTCAGAATGTTCAATTAGCGAAGCCCCCCCCCTGTTGTCCTGTTACCATGTCATTCTGTTATGCATCAGCAAAGGTTTTTCCGTCATCAAGAGTAACCTGAAGCTTTGTGTATTCACAGTGGAAGTCGTTCTTAAGACGGTCCAGGTAACGCTTGCTTTCCCATTTGCACATAGGAAGATCGTGAAGAAGATAGTTTCCGCAGGCTTCCGGACGTGTAGCTGGAACTTCATTCTGAGTAAGAATCCATTCAAGACAGCGGATAGTAAGCTGACGCATATCTTCAACAGAATAGTTTCCTGTCATGATGATGTACATACCGGTAAGGCAGCCCATAGGACCAACGTAAACAACATCCTCTTTTACTTCAGAATTTCGGAACCAGGTTGCCATAAGATGCTCAAGACTGTGGATTGCACCTGGAGCCATAGCAGGCTCTTTGTTTGGTTCTGTAATGCGAAGGTCGTAGGTCGTAAAGCCCTTGTCTTCGCGTGAAATATAAATACCAGGCTTAAGATGAGTGTGGTCAATTGTAAAACTCTGAATTACTTCCATATTAAATCTCCTATCGTCATCCCGAACTTGTTTCGGGATCTATATCTCCTTAATTACTTCCATTAAAAATGTACTGCTCAGTTTTGAAGCAGTTTCTTCGGAATAAGTTTCTTTTACAGAATCATCAGCAGTATCAGACATACAGCGGA
This sequence comes from uncultured Treponema sp., assembly GCA_946537975.1. Taxonomy (GTDB): domain Bacteria; phylum Spirochaetota; class Spirochaetia; order Treponematales; family Treponemataceae; genus Treponema_D. The sequence continues at coordinate 7,274 of CAMNGG010000351.1, forward strand.
TAATTACAAAAGGAACATTATTAGCATAGCAGGTATGAGCAATAGCACAGCCTTCCATTTCTACGCACTGTGGCTGAAAGTTTGAAATGATGAAAGCCTTTTTGTCGCCGCCGGAAATAAACTGATCACCAGAAGCAATGCGTCCCTTTACAATTTTCAGATCGTGAAAATCAGTTCTTTCAAAGGCCTTTATGGCAACATCAATTAGGGCTGTATCTGCTGTAAAAGCTTCCGGCATGCCTGGCACCTGACCGGGTTTATAGCCGAAAAACTGAACATCAAAATCATGATAAACCGCTTCAGTAGAAACGACAAAATCATAAATCTTAAGACCTTCACCGACAGCGCCCGCAATACCAGTATTGATTACCTTGTCGACCTTGAAATTTAAAATCAAAAGCTGAGTGCAAAGTGCTGCGTTTACTTTTCCAATGCCACATCTTACAATTACAACATCTTTATCAAAAAGCTTGCCTTTGTAAAAGGTCAGATTGTTCAGATTGATTTTTTCTTTAGCAGACATATGAGAGAAGAGAACTTCAACCTCACTGTCCATTGCACCAATAATTCCAATCATTTTTTCTTTGCCTCTTCCTGTTCTTTTCTGTAACGCTTTGAGTAATGTCCCAGAATTTCATTTGAAAGCTTGTCAGAAAGATTGAATTTTTCAATTACAAGATTTGCAACAGCTTTATAAATTATGAAGCCAAGGAAAAGACCACCAAGAAAGCTTACGATAGTACAGAACTGAAAAATAGTTCTTGCTGCCTGTTCAGGAAGATTAAAGACTCTAAAAATCAAAAAAGAAAAGAGTAAGAAAAGCAGGAAAATAACAGCCAGAGTTTCGGCAATTTCAAAAATGCTTCCAAAAAAGAGGAAAAGTCTTGAATTGCGTTTTTTTACCCTAAGCTCGAGTTCTTTTTTCTGGCGGAGTTCGCGTTCCGCTTTTTCTTCATCAGTCATATCCATTTTATAATCTCCTTATACATATGTCATTATTCTTCCGATTTATTATTTTTCGATTCTTTTACCGAGGTTACGATAAACGAAATAATCAGCAGAATGCCGCAAACAACGACAGCAGAGTCCGCTATATTAAAAGTTGGCCATCGGTCAAGGCCAAAAAGTCCGTAAAACTTTACATCAATAAAATCAACAACACCTTCAGAACGGAAAAAGCGGTCAATCAGATTTCCAAGGCCACCTCCGACAATTCCCATAATTGCCCAGCGCTGAAGCTTAGTCCAGCTGTTATTTCTGAAGTAGATCGCAACAACAATTCCGATTACGATGAGAGGAATCAGGGAGAAAAGAAAGCGGCGGGCAGTTTCCGACCAGCTTGCCCCAACGCTGAAGGCTACGCCTGTATTTGCAACGTGAATGATTCGCAGAAAATCGCCGCCGAATGAAGCTCCGATAGTATAAAGCGGAATCTTTTTCATTACAAGGATTTTTGTAACCTGATCAATAATGATTACAAGGAGGGCCAGAGAAATAGGCCAAAGCTTTGCTTTTGATTCTTTATTCATATATAGAATATACTTATAAATTCGTTGGTAGGTCAATAAATATAGTTGAAAGGCCAAGCTCCTTTTCCACTTTTTCCTTAAGCAGGGAAACTCCCATGGTTTCTGTACCGTAGTGACCACCCGAAATTACGTTGATGCCGCATTCTTCCGCAAGATGATACTGCTCGTGGGCAAATTCGCCGGTGATGTAGCAGTCGAGGCCAAGGTCAATTGCCTGATCTACATCATCGCTGGCGCCGCCGGAAATAATTCCCACAGTAGTGATTTGAGGTTTTCCGAAGGCCAGGGCCCGCGGAGAGGTTTTTGTGATTTTTGAAAGGCGTGTGGCCAGTGCGTCTGCAGTGACCGGGGCAGGAAGAGAGCCGCAGGCCCCAATCGGCATTCCGCGCCAGTAACCAAAAGGCTGCACTTTTTGCAGGCCGAGGGCGGCGGCCAGCCCGAAATTATTTCCATAAGGGTTGTTTGCGTCGAGCGGAATGTGGTAGGCAATAAGGGCAAGGTCATTTTTTATAAAGCTGGCCGCCCGCGTGTAAAAATTGCCGGTAAGTGTCTGACAGTGGCCCCAGAAAAGCCCGTGGTGAACAACCAGAACCTGAGCGCCCGCCTCACTGGCAGCGCGCGCAGTTGCTTCACAGGCATCAACCGCAAAAGCCACCTTTTTTATTTCAATCGAATCCGGCGCGCTGTTTTGAATCTGAATACCGTTTAGCGAAGGGTCGCCGTCAAAGTCTTCTTTTTTCAAAAAAGCATTAAAATATGCGTCCAGTTCATTTAAGGTCATTCAGCACCTCCACAGTTTTTGCAGCCAGCAGCTTAGGTGTAGCAAGAGTCTTGTC
>CAMNGG010000352.1 GCA_946537975.1 uncultured Treponema sp.
TCGCTTACAATTACAGACTGGTGTGTAAAAAAAGACAATACAGTAACCTTTGCAAACTCTTCATTTAATCGCTCAATACCCACTGGTCATGAAGACCGTATTGTGAATCTTGAGGAAGGCTACTATGTAGTTTATTTTTCTTTCGAAGATGATTATCAGCTTAACCCATGGGACTACCAGAGCAGCGAAAGCATCTGGCTGGACCGCGATGTAACCTACTGCCTCTACGAAAGGGCAACTGGCTATGGCGCAGAGTGCCGCTCCGCAGGAGCTTCTGCAGCCCCACTCTTATACCTTGCCGGTTCAGACGGCAGCGAAATTGATTTGATTTGTAAATAATATTATGGTAAATTATTATATCAAGGAGCAAAAAATGAAAAAAATATTTCCAGCATTAATGCTGACAATGATTGTAGGCTTGTTTTCAAGCTGCGTGATTGTAACTACAAGTGACACTCCAACACCAACATATGCAATAACATTCTGTAATGAATCAAATGACAATGTTATTGATTGGTATGTTAAAAACTCAAAAGATAAAAGGTTTGCAATATCTGATGATTTCTGTATAGTAACAAGAGGTAGTACCTCAAAGTTATGGAATCTGCCTAAAGATGATTATAAAGTTCTATTCGCTTTCTTACCAAATACCTATTATCAGACAAACTATATCGAACTGAATGTTGATACAGAATTTCACATTTATTCGGGTAGTTCATACACCACAAGGGTTCGCTCTGCAGTAGTTTCAGATTCTGACTTTAGTGAGTATGATTATATTCTTGTTGATTCCAACGGTAACACCTACCCGCTTGTAAAGGCCGAATAAACAATCCGGACTTTACAAATCCTGGCGCTGGTCATCCTTCCATGGGAAGATGAAGCTTCTGATTGGACGTGGACCGAGAATGTTTCGGTCTTCCATAAGAAGGTCATCCCATGGAATCTGACGGCGCTCTTTTTTTGTCTTAAGCTCAGGATGCTCTTCCAGATAATCATATTTATAAAGAAGAACGCGCATTGCATTAGTATTGGCAATCAGAATTCCTGTCATTGAAGGAAAAAAGCCTATACATACAACAGAAAGCACAAGCAGAATCAGATTATATACAGCCATTAAAAGAGAAAAGCCGGTATTATCAAAAAGAATTATAAAGCTCTTTTTAAAGCATTTTTTGAAATTATTGTGCATCAGGCCGCGGATTGGAATAAACCACTGCATTGCGAGAAGATAGAAAAAATCTACCCAGAAAATGGCACAACCTAAGGCAAAACCAAGAAGATTTCCTGCTTCAACAATATAATATCTTATAGAAAAACTGGAAATAAGAAAGACAGCCGCATTCATCAGACCAAACAAGGCACCGTCTTTAAGGGCACCTGGAATCTGCTTAAAAAAATCAAGTAAACGGATTCCGTCAAAATTAGCAATATGAGCCGCAGTATCACTATAAGCAAAAATTTCTATAGAAAGCACAACAGAGCTTAACAGAATGGCCAGAAGAGCCAGAATGCCGGATCTTGCCGCAAAATAATTTACAAAAACAAGCCCTATTCCCGTAAATAGAAATACAAGATTTGCCATAATAACCGAAATAAGATTATCCCAACCATCACAAAAGTTCTTTTTTAATATAAAACCAAACATATTTAAAATTTAACAATTATTACTATTAAATACAAGAAGATTTAGTGATAAAATTACGGTATGGACGTAAATTCTTCTATATCTCTGCTTTCTCACATACACTCTATTACAGCCGATTTTCTTACAGAAAAATTAAAGGAACGGGGCTTTCCTGATTTTGCCTCTTCGCACGGTAATATTCTTTTTCAATTGAGTGTAAACGAAAAAATGACTATGGGAGAGCTGGCAGAAAAAATCAACCGCGATAAATCTACCACCACAGTACTTGTCCGTAAACTGGAAGCGGAAGGCTTTATTACCGGAAAGCCGGATCCCGCCGACAAAAGAAGCCGCGTAATCTATCTGACAGAAAAGGGAAAAGATTTTAACCAGACAGCACACGAACTCTCAAGCGAACTTTTAGGCACTTTCTATAAAGGTTTTACTGAATCCGAAAAAATGCAGTTTTTCAATTCACTATTAAAGATAAAACAGAATTTCAAATAAAATTGCCACACGGATTCGATTTTGCTAACGCAAAATCATAATTATAAAAAGAATTGCGTTAGCAATTCCAAATCAGTGTGGAATTTTTATGTAATATGTATTGACTTTAGTTTTATATAAAACTATATTTATTTCCATGAAAAAGATACTTTTATTTACAACTATTTTCGCCGCAATCCTTTCTTTCGGATTTGCCAAAAGCGCAGGTAAGAAATCTGTTGCTGTTTTTGTTCCTGGCATCGTTGATGACAGTCCTACTTACAACATGCTGGTTCAGGGTGTAAAAGCCGCCGTTGAAGAAAAGAATCTGGGTCTTGCCAAGAAAAACAAGATAGACCTTTTTGTAATGGAAGCCGGTACAAACCAGGCTGAATGGGGCCCGAAAATTACAGCTCTTTGTGCAGAACGAAAATATGATGTAATTATTTCTTCTAACCCTTCCCTTCCAGACCTTGTGGAACCTATTCTTAAAACCTTCCCGAATCAGAAATTCATTCTTCTGGATGCAACAAAAGAAGGCAACCAGAATATTCATACAGTCTGCTACAATCAGTATGAACAGTCATATCTTACCGGCTACATTGGCGGCTTGATGTCTAAAGCTCACAAGCTTGCACTTATTGCGGCTCAGGAATATCCGGTAATGAACAATATCATCTACCCTTATTTTGAAAAGGGAGCAAAAGCCGCAAACTCTTCCTCTACCGTAGATTTTAGAATTGTCGGTAACTGGTATGACGCAACAAAGGGAGCCGAAATTGCTGATGCTCTTGCTAAAAAAGGAGTTGATGTAATTCTTCCGATTTGTGGAGGAGCTTCTCAGGGAGTTATTACTTCCGCAGTAAACAACAAGGTTTATATTACATGGTTTGATGATAACGGTTTTGCAAAAGCACCGGGAACAATTATTTCTTCCAGCGTTATGGAACAGAAAAAAATGTCTTATAACGTAACAACCGAATTCCTCGAAGGTAAAACTCCATGGGGAAGTGCAAAAATGGTTGGTATTAAGGAAGGCTTCGTAGACTTTGTTCAGGATGACCCGCTTTACATCCAGACCGTTCCGGAAGATATTCGTGCAAAGATGGCAGCTTTACTTGCCGACATTCGCGTCGGAAAGGTTGAGATTAAATAAGCCAATAATCGAAGAACCGTTAAAAAGCAAGCCGTAAGGGTTGCTTTAGGTTCATCGAAAGAATGGCTCAGAGGCAAGCTATGCTTGCCGTCTCATTCTGTTATGCTGAAACTTATAGATATCCATGTACAATATTCATACAAAACCGTACTCACCGGAGTCTCTTTAGACTTTGAAGAAGGAAAGATTTATTCTCTTCTGGGTGAGAACGGTGCGGGTAAGTCAACTCTTGCCCATGTACTTTGCGGTGATATTATGCCGACTAGCGGAAGCATTTATCTTAATCAAACAAAATTAAAGCTAAAGACTCCCAGGGATGCAATAAAACACGGAATAGTTTGTGTTCATCAGCGTCCCCTGCTTGCGGCCTCTCTTTCCATCCGGGATAATCTTAGAATCGGAATAAGTCATGCGATGACAAAAAGAATCCCCGAGTTCGCAAATAACTGGCTGCCCGTCCAGGACCTTTCAGAAAACACCGGAAAACTCAATGAAGAAGAACTCTTCAATACTGCACTTACCGGAGCCCTGTTAAAAAATCCAAAGGTTCTGATTCTGGATGAGCCGCCCTTTTTAGAAAATCAAAAAATCAGAGAGCTTGCAAAAAGCGGGCTCATTATAATAATCATTACCCACAGCTTTAAGGAAGCAATTGAAAAATCTGATGAAGTGATTTTATTAAAGGATGGCCGCCTCCTCGAAAAAAGTCCGGTCTCCGAAATTACAGAAGACGCTATAAAGCAAAAGCTTTTCGGGCTTACAAAAACTATAGCACTTCCAGATTATATAGAAGAAAGAAACATTACCGAAAGCGAAGTCCTTGAGCTCAGAAAAGAAAACTTCAAACCGCATAAAGGGCTAAGCATTGGTTATATTCCTTCAGACAAAAGCTTCCGCGCCTCAAATCCAAACCTTACGATATTCCAGCTTTGTACGGCATATCATACAGGAGAAAAGCAGGCTGCTCTTGAGGCCTACACTCTAAAGCTGCTGCAAAAGGCAGAGGTAAATATCCGGCCTAATGAAAAGGCTCTCTGTCTTTCTGGAGGAATGTTACAGAGAATTATTCTTGAACGGGAGCTTGCCGAAAATCCGAAGGAACTTTATCTTTTTGATCCGACACATGGACTGGATCTCGAAGCAAGCCAGAGACTTTACAGCAGACTCGATGAGCTTGCTAAAAAAGGAACAAAAATTATTTTAGGAAAAGCAGAATGAATCTTTATTATACAGGCTCAGCATTAAACCTTTCCTCTTTATATATGCTTGCCGGCTGCGGCGCTCTTGTTTCTATAAAATCGGGAGATTATAACCTGGGCGGCGAAGGTCAGATTTATCTGGGCGGCTTTATATGCGCTGTAATTCTTGCAAACTGCCGGCTGCCACTTTTTTGCACACTTCCTCTTGCAGTAATCGCAGCCCTGTCCGCTACAGCCCTGCTCGCAGCGCTTTCTGCCTTTTTAAAAATCCTGCGTAATGCAGATTTTCTTTTTACTTCATATATTGCCTCGGCCGCAATAATTCCATTTATAGACGGTTTAATCAGCGGGCCTGCCAGAAGCAAAACAGACAACCTGCTCGCAACTGCCTTCATTCCGGAAGAAAGCCGACTTCCTTCTATTCTTGAGCCCTCGCCTCTTAATGCTTCCTTCTTTCTTGCTCTGGCTCTTTCTGTCGCAGTCTTTTTCCTGCTCTTTCGCAGCGGCTGGGGACGCCGGCTCTGCATACTTGGTACCTCACCGGAGTTCTCTCGTTTTGCCGGCTTTGACTGCAAAAAACTAAGCTTAAGCTCTGCCCTGATTTCGGGCGGACTTCACGGACTGGCCGGAGTCTGCGCCATCACAGGAACTTACTTTACCTGCCATCAGGGCTTTTATTCCGGAATGGGCTGGAACGCCTTTTCCGCTGCTCTTATCGCGGGAGCAAATCCGCTGGCTCTTATTCCTTCATCGCTAATTATGGGCTTTATGACAACCTATGCAAACCGCTATGCCCTCTTCCATAATTTTGGCTTTGACATAAGCAGTCTGATACAGGCAATAATTCTCTTTTTGATTGCTTTTCCAAGGAGACGACACGCATGATTTCTATACTTTCTGCACTAGCCTACGCCTGCCCCCTCATTCTATGCTCACTTGGAGCCCTCTTTTCTGAATATGCCGGCTGTCTGGCACTTTTTCTGGATGGCCTCGTTTCCTTTTCAGCATTTTTGTTTTATACCTTCAGCATAGCTACAGGTTCCCCTTTTTGGGGAGCAGTCTTAGCCAGTCTTGCCGCAGTTTTTATTACACTGCTTTTCTCAGCATTAATTGAGCTCGGTAAAGGAAACCGCTTTATTGCGGCCATTGCCCTCAACCTTTTATTCGGAGCTCTTACCTCCTGCATCTCCTGGTTAGTATTTGGAACCCGGGGAATTCTTGTATCCGATTTTTTTAAGTTTTCTTTAGGAAAGGGACTTCTGATTACACGGGCAGCAGCACTTTGCATAACCACAGTGTTCGCAACCCTGGCCCTGATTTTTCTAAAATACAGCCGCGCCGGCCTCTATCTTCGCATCACCGGCTCCGACCAGGAGGTTCTGAAGGCAAAAGGCATAAACCTGGGCCAGTTAAGAACACTCTCCTGGTGTCTTGCCGCGCTCTATGGCTCACTGGCAGGAATTCTTCTTACCCTAAGGCTTTCTTCCTTTGTACCAAATATTTCCAGCGGTCGCGGCTGGATGGCTCTTGCTGCAGTTTTCTTAGGCAAAAAAAAGCTGCTGCGCATTGTGGCAGCGGTTCTCATATTCTGTCTGGCAGATATTTTTGGAGCAAATATACAGAACTACCTTCCCGGCATTCCATCATCACTGCTGCTTTCTCTGCCTTATCTTGTTTCTCTTCTGCTTATTCTTGTAAAGTAGAATTCTTTATTCAGAAACTTCGTCATCAGTAAGTTCTTCAATTGCGGCAACCTCAAAATCCTCTGCGTCTTTCTCTGAAATACCAAAGCCTCCCGTCATTGCCAGCTCGTTAAGCTTGGCATCAATTTCTGCAAGCGATGGACTTGAATATTTTTTTGTTTCA
>CAMNGG010000353.1 GCA_946537975.1 uncultured Treponema sp.
CGTTCATCTCGAAATACTACGTAGAAGGTATGATGCTTGGTGGTGTTAAAGAGTAGCCTTAATGGCTCATAAATAAAAGTTTTTATCAAAGGAGGATAAAACTATGAAAAAAATTGTAACTGCTGGTGTTGCAATTGTTTGTGCAGCAGCTTTGTTTACAGCTTGTTCTGGATCAAAAGGAAAGAAAGCTGACGGAGCTTCTGATAAAGCTGTAGGTTATACATTCGGTGAAGGTAAAACATTCCACACTGACGAAAAAGAAACCTACTCAATTTCTTTCAGTGATGCTTCATGGTATGCTATGCAGGATACCTGGAAAACTGAAGGTATCTTTAAGGATATCGAAGATGTAACAAATGTTCATCTTGATATTACATCTTATGATAGTGGCGATTACAATCAGAAAATCAACCTTGCTATCAACTCTGGTTCATCTACTTATATTATTCCAAAGGTATATAGTGAAGACCAGTATGTTGCAGGTGGCGGTGTAGTAGCAGTATCTGATTATACAAAGTACATGCCTAACTTTACCGCATTTGTAAACAAATACAATATGGGACCGGATCTTGATACAATCCGCCAGAGTGATGGAAAATTCTATCGTCTTCCAGGTATGCACCAGGCAGCTCTTCAGGACTATACAATCATGGTTCGTGAAGATATTTTTGAAGCAGCAGGCTATAACATCCGCGAGCTTGAAAAAGACTGGACATGGGAAAGCCTCCACGACATCCTCGTTGGTGTAAAGAAGTACATGGTTGCAAATGGTCTTTGCAAAGAATCTGACTACATCTGGTCTGACCTCTGGTGTGGTGAATCTGGAAAGGGACAGGGTGGTAACCTTCTTAAATTGATGGGTGCTTCTTACAATGTTCTTTCTGGATGGGCTATTGAAGGCTCAAACGGTGGTATTAAATATGACTGGAACAAGAAAGAATTCTATTCATCTTCAATCAGCGATGATTTCAAGAAGCTTGTTACAGTTGCTAACAGCTATGTAAAAGATGGACTTCTTGATCCAGAAACATTTACACAGGCTGATGATGTAGCTCACAACAAGTTCTACAGTGGTAAGACAGTAATTATGTCTACAAACCGCTCACAGATGGCTAACGATATCGTTGGTGTTCAGAAGATTCTTGGCGACAAGGCTAAGTGTTATGTAACAGCTTATCCATCTGGAACAAACAAGAACCTTGCAGAAACTTCACGTCTTGAATGTGGTGTAATGATTTCTAAGAAAGCTCTTGATGAACTTGGAGAAGAAAAGTTCATTAAACTTATGCGCTTTGTTGACTGGATGTTCTATTCAGAAGAAGCTTACACACTTTGTAAGTGGGGTCCAAGGGGCAAGACTTGGGATTATGCAACTGTTGATGGAAAACAGATTAAGAAGCTTCTCCCAGGCTTTAAGTGTGGTGGTCTTGGTCTTTCAGGTTCAGATGATGATGTAGATATCCGTCTTAAGTGGGGATACGCTGGTGGTAACTACTTCTATGGTCACTCAACAGCAGAATCTACAGATGCCTTCACTCCGGAAGTACAGGATCTTTATGCACGCTATGGAAAGTATAAGACTGTAGCAACAGTAGATCCAAAGGCTAAGCCAACAGAAGATGAACGTGAACAGTTGAACCTCTGGGCTACACCTCTTATTGATAACATCAATGCATGGACACTTAAGTTCGTAACAGGACAGAAGGATATCAATAAGGATTGGGACGAATACGTTTCAAGCTGTAAGAACCTTAATGTAGATAAGATTGTAAAGCTTACAAACGATATCTATGCTAAACAGAATAAATAGTTTTCCTGCGGACACGCTTTGCGTGCCGTAGAAAATATTTAATCGTGTGACAGGCAATTTCTTGCCTGCACACGAAAAAAATGTTCCAAACCGACACGCTTCGCGTGCGGTTGAACCTTGCACGCGCCTTTTCCCTCTTGTAGGTCGCGTGCTTTTTTTTTGAGTGAATTAAATCTGTGAGTTACGGCGCTGCTTTGGCGTTATTCCACGAATTTTTTTGTAGGTGCGGATAAAGTGACTGGCATCTGTAAAGCCCGTTTCCTGACTGATGTAGTCCAGGGTTTTGTCGGTGTAGAGCAGGAGAGTGTCTGCCTTACAGATTCTGATAAACTCAATATATTCCTTGCAGGTTTTTCCAAACTGAGTTTTAAACTGCTTGGCAAAGTTTGAATAACACATACCGCATTTGCTGGCTAAATCTTCAATACTGATATTTTCTGAGGAATGCTTGTCTATATATTCGAGGACAGAAAAATCTTTTGTGGAAAACTGGTCGAAGGTAGTTTTGGTTGAAAATTGAAAGCCATGGCGGAGCCAGATTCTGATTACCTCAGTTACAATCAGACTAATCATAGAGGCAACCTTAATATCATACCCAAACTGGCGGTTTTTAGTTTCCCACATGCAGTATTCAAAATACATTTTTACCGGATTAAAACGAAGATCTCTTGCGGTAAGAAGGTTGTTTGCGCCGGAGTCTGTGTTTGCCTTGTCCAGAAGCTTTGGCAGCTTTGGCGAACCCGGAGTAGTGTTTGAGAGAATCATATCATCAAACTTAATGACGTAGAAAAGAGGCTTTTCAGAATATTCTTCTTTTACAGGGTAGTCGAGGAAGGCATGAATCTGCTTTGGATGAAAAATAATCATATCACCTGGATTCATGGTAAACTGCTTTCCGTCAACTTCGGCATAAAGAACTCCGCTTACCAGGTAAACCATTTCTGTAAAATAATGCCAGTGAGGCTTTACAAATTTCCAGTCTCCGGAAAAGGCCTGAAAAGGTGCATTGAGGCTGTCGCTTTCTTCAAAAAGGTCGTCCATATCTCATCTCTTGTAGAGAAATATACAATTTTCTACATCTTTTCTTATAGCACGGATATTAAAGTAATGCTAGAGTAAAATTGAGGTTTTTATGAAAGAAAAGAGTGCATTTTCCTGGGTATGGTCTTATGTGCGAAAATACCGTTTTGGTATGGCGGCGGGCTTATGCCTCAGCGTACTTGTAGCCGCAATGAATATGGTGAATCCGCTTGTTACCGGTTCAATTGTAGATAAGGTAATAAAAGGTGGGCAGCATGAGCTTTTATTCAAACTGATTTCAATAATGCTTTGTGTTGTAGTGGGTAAATCGATATTCCGCTATTCCTATCAGGTGATTTTTGAACACTGTTCTCAAAATGTTATTTTGAAGATGAGGGAAGATTTGTATGCCCATATTCAGACTCTGGACTTTTCCTGGTATGATACGGCACCTTCCGGAAATGTAATGACTCTTTTGACATCGGATCTTGATAAGGTCCGTCACTTTGTTGCATGGGTTTTGTATCAGATTCTGGAAAACTCTTTGATATATATTTTTTCAATTATTACGCTGGCTTCAATTAACTGGAAGCTGACGCTTGCTTTTATGGTAATTGCGCCGCCGGTTCTTTTCCTTGTAAGAAAATTTAAGCTTCAGATTCGTCCTGCTCATATGAAGGTTCGAGACCAGTTTGCAGTTTTAAATACCCGCGTTGGCGAAAACATCGAAGGTAACAGAGTTGTAAAAGCCTTTGTTCGCGAAGGGTATGAAACAGAACGCTTCGAAAAGGAAAACGAGGGCTACAGAAAGGTTTCCGTAGAAAATGCCGATATGAGGGTAAAATTTCTGCCCTGGATAGATGCCCTTTGTCAGGTGCTGCCGGTAATTCTGATTTTATTTGGCGGCTATCTTGTTATAAAAGAGGAAATGACAATAGGACAGCTGGTAACCTTTAACGGCCTTATGTGGGCTTTTATTCAGCCAATTAATATGTTTGGTATGCTGGTTGATAACACCCAGAATTTTGGCGCTTCAGCAGACAGACTTTTTGAACTGCAGAAAGCTGAAAGTAAAATCAAGAATCCTTATAAGACTGAAGAAGGAAAGGAAAAAACGGAAAATAAAGAGCTTGCCGGTAGAGTTGAATTCCGCAATGTTTCTTTTGCATATAAGGAAACTCCGGTTATTAAAGATATGAGCTTTGTAATTGAACCTGGAACCACCGTTGGAATTCTTGGTCCAACAGGAAGCGGAAAATCTACAATAGCAAATCTTATGTGCCGTTACTACGATGTAGATTCCGGCGAGGTTTTGATTGATGGTAAAAATGTAAAAGACTACAACCTGCAGGAGCTGCGCCGCAATGTGGGCATAACAATGCAGGAGGCCTTTTTGTTCAGCGATACTGTTGAAGGAAATATAGCCTTTGCAAAACAGGAGGCCAGCTTCGAAGAAGTTGAGTCGGCCGCTGAGCTTGCGAGAGTAAAGGAATTTATAGGTGACCTTACCGACGGCTACGACACAATTGTTGGTGAGCGCGGGGTAGGCTTAAGCGGTGGGCAGAAGCAGAGAATTGCCCTGGCCCGTCTTTTTCTTGCGGATCCTAAGGTGATGATTCTGGATGATACAACAAGTGCTGTTGACAATGATACAGAATATAAAATCAGGCAGAGTATAAAAAGCCGCAGTCAGGGACATACGGCCTTTATTATTAGCCACAGAGTTTCATCCTTTGAAAATTGCGACCTTATTCTCGTAATTCAGGACGGAAGGATTGTCGATAAGGGAAGCCACGAGGAACTCATTTCCCATGACGGGTATTATAAAGAGGTATGGTCTGAACAGACTGGAAAATAGATGTCATCCTGAACTTGTTTCAGGATCTGTTAAAAAAGAGATTCCGAAACAAGTTCGGAATGACAGGAGAATTTTATGGCAAGAAATAAATTTGATGCAGATGAAGAAATAGAACAGAAGTTTAATCCTCATATAGTTATGCGTCTTGCAAAGTGGATTAAGCCCTATACAAAATGGATGGTGCTGTCCTGTATAATAATGCTGGTGTCTTCGGCAATATCTCTAACCAGCCCTTATCTTACCCGAATGGCAATAGATAAGGCAATTCCAACAGCTAACTATCGTTTGTTAGTTATTATTTCTGTAATATTGCTTTTTTCAACCCTGATTGTAAGAATCCTTCTGGCCGAAAAGCTTAAGATAATGACCCGTGTAGCCCAGAAGATTATTGTAAACATCCGTCATGATGTTTTTACAAAGCTTCAGTCGCTGCCTTTCTCTTATTTTGACAGCCGTCCTCACGGAAAGATTCTTATACGCGTAGTAAACTATGTAAACTCACTTTCAGATCTGCTTTCGAATGGAATCATTCAGCTGATTTCTGACTTGTTTACTTTGCTCGTAATCATTGGTTTTATGCTTGCCATTGATGTCAAACTAACGTTAGTTTGTATGGCAGTGCTTCCGGTTTTGTTTATCATTCTTTTTTCTATGAAGAAAAAACAGCACGAGGCCTGGAAACAGGAAAGCTACAAGAGGTCTAACCTTACAGCCTATCTTTCTGAAAGCTTAAACGGAATGAAGGTAACTCAAAGCTTTGCCCGTGAAGAAGTTAATCAGGGGATTTTCGACGGCCTCTGCCGTAAATGTAAAACTGTCTGGATCAGGGCTGTAAATATCAATAATATCATCTGGCCTACTGTAGATATTCTTTCAACTCTGGGAGTAACCCTTGTTTATCTTGCAGGAATTAACTGGCTTGGCGGTACCGTTACCATTGGTACTCTTGTTGCCTTTGCAGGCTATATCTGGCGTTTCTGGCAGCCTATTCAGAATCTTGGAAATTTCTATAACTCTATGGTAACAACCGGCGCTTATATTGAACGTATTTTTGAGCTGCTTGATGAAAACGATGATATAAGCGATAAGCCGGATGCAAAGGAGCTTCCACCTATTCGTGGCCATGTTCAGTTTGACCACGTTGATTTCAGTTATGAACCTGGAAATCCGGTTCTTAAGAATGTTGATTTTACGATAACTCCAGGTATGACGGTTGCGATTGTTGGTCCTACGGGCGCCGGCAAAACAACAATCGTAAATCTTTTAAGTCGTTTCTATAATGCGGAAAGGGGTAAGATTTTAATTGATGGACTTGATATTCAGGATTTGAAGATAAAATCAATCCGTAAGCAGGTAGGCGTTATGCTGCAGGATTCCTTCCTTTTCAGCGGAACAATTATGGAAAATATTCGTTACGGCCGTCTTGATGCAAGTGATGAAGAGTGTATTGCGGCGGCAAAGGCTGTTCAGGCTCATGATTTTATTTCTGCTTTCCCGGAAGGCTATAACAAGGAGCTTTCTGCTAACGGAGGCGGTTTAAGCCAGGGACAAAAGCAGCTTATAAGCTTTGCCCGTGTTCTTTTGAGCGATCCCCGCATTCTGATTCTGGATGAAGCAACCTCTTCGGTAGATACTCATACCGAAAAGGCTCTGCAGCAGGGGCTCGGCGAGCTTTTGAAGGGACGTACCAGCTTTATTATAGCCCACCGTCTTTCTACAATCCGTAATGCGGATGTGATTTTCTTTGTTGATCATGGTGAAATTGTGGAGCGGGGTAATCATAAAGAGCTTATTGCTCTGGGCGGACATTATGCAAAGATGGTAAGCGGAGTTTTTGCCTGATAAATTGTAATAAACGCTATATTATAGTATAATATATGCGTGTACACCAAAAATAACAAAAAAGAACTTGCAGAATACGGTTGCTTTGTAAAAAAAGACCCATCAAAAGAGTCAGAGTCAAACGCAAATTTAGATTCCTTAAAGTCTCCGGAAGAATCAATGCCGGAGGCTTTGCTTGATTTTGGTGATTTTGTGGCAGCGCCAGTATCATCAATTAAAACGGATAATCAGAATCAGACTGCCGGCGAAGGCTTGCTTCGCCGTGCAGAGGCTATTCTCAATGAAGAGGCTGGCACTCAGACAGAGGAAACTCTTGCCCAGCCGGAAGAGCCTCCAGCTGTATCGGATGCTGCTTCTGTGCAGGCAGAAGAGTCGCCTTTGCCGGAAGAAGCAGCCGGACAGGCAGAAGAAGCAGAAGCGCCGGCCGTGCCGGAAGAGGTTGCCGGACAGGCAGAAGAAGCAGAAGCGCCGGCCGTGCAGGAAGCGGTTTCTCTTCAGACGGAAGAAGCGTCGCCTCAGCCCCTTTCTCCAGAGACCTCAGCAGCTCCATCGACTCCATCGAAAACTTTTGCCCCTGCCGCTCCAGTTCAGACTCAACATTCAGAACAGCAGGCAGAGGAAACAAAAAGCAGTACAAGAGTAAAACGGCCAATCGGCGTAAAGCTTATTCTCATCATTTCTCTTCTTGTGCTTTTCTCAATGGGAATTATTACCCTTCTGGTTTCGTATTTTATTTCTAAAGATACACGCATTAATGCGGAAGATAACAATCTTACAATTAACAGTCGTACCGCATCAGATTGCCAGAGCCGCTTGAACTCGGTAATTTCTTCCGCAGGTATTCTTTATGATATTCTGAATTCAGAGGCAGAGGAAGAAAGCCTTGATCGCGTTGTAAATTCCTTCTTTGAAAGAAATAAAAATATTGCGGCGGTTAGTTTTAAAGACCTCGATATAATCAGCTGTAACCGTCAATTCTTTGCTTCAAATGAAATAGAACAAAATCTCTTTGAAGCCTATGTTGGACAGGAGACAGAAGCGAT
>CAMNGG010000354.1 GCA_946537975.1 uncultured Treponema sp.
TATTGTCAAAGCCAAGACCAAGCAGTCTTACTCCTCTGCCGTTCTCATATCGTTTTTCGAAAAGCTTTTTTATGATTTCAAAGAAGGAGTCAAGCGTTATAATATTCCGTTCCAGTGTTTCCTGAACTGTAACGGTAGAAAAATCATCATAACGAATTTTTACAAAGGCTGTACGCGAAAAGCCTCCTTCTTTCAGCAGACGGAAAAAAACACCGTGAGCCAGTTCAAGAAGCTCAGTTTCAATAGTATACAGGTCGGTCAGGTCGTAAGGAAAGGTTGATTCCGCACTTATGGAATGAGATTTACTTTCCCGTGAAAAAGATTCCTTTTCAATTCCGCGCACAACATTATAAAGAAATGAGGCCATGTTTTTCCCGAAAAGAAATTCGAGGGTATCATAATCACGTTCATAAATATCTCGTGTGGAATTAAAGCCCTTGCTGCGAATCAGCTCAAGAGATTTTGGACCAAGCCCCCATACCTTATTAAGGGGAAGACGCAGCATAAAGCTTTCTTCTTCACCCGCTTTAATCTGGAAAAATCCGTCGGGCTTGGAAAGGCCGGAAGAAATTTTTGCAAGATATTTTGTAGTAGCAAGCCCCACAGAAACAGTAAGTCCGGTTTCTTCTTTTACACGTTTTTTTATAGCCCGGGCAGTTTCTTCCGGCGGGCCAAATAATTTTTCTGTTCCGGTTAAATCAATAAAGGCTTCATCAATCGACATCTGGTCAACGTCTGGAGAATAGTCCCGGAAAATATTCATTATCTGATGTGAAAGCTCCGCATAACGATGCATGCGGCCGTGAACAAATATTCCCTGGGGACACAAACGATAAGCCTGAAAGGTCGGCATAGCCGAGTGTACACCAAAGGCTCTTGCCTCATAAGAAGCAGTAGAAACAACACTTCGCCTGTCCTCAGGTTTTCCGCCAACAATAACCGGCTTTCCCCTGAGCTCCGGATTATCCAGCTGTTCAACAGAAGCAAAAAAGGCGTCCAGGTCTACATGCAGATACCAATGAGTTTTTTTATTCAGCTCTTCCATTCTTATTCTCCGAGCTCAAGCGAATGGCTTATGAACTGAAAGCTGCCATTATCTTCATCTTTATAAACAGCAGAAACGGTTATTTTGCAGGGAGCCTTTGCCGCACCATAACGGAAGGTCATTTCTCCCGGCGGATTATTTGGAATGCTGAAACGGGCCTGATTCGCAGAAGGATTTGTGTAATCATTATCAGAATAAAGAACAGGATTCACTTCGGCCGTAGTCAAAAGAATGTCGCAGAGAAGGCAGTCTTTTTCAAGCTTTACATCAAGGGTGCGGATTATATCATCAAAGACATTTACATCCCTTGCAGAAAGCAGAATAAGCTCATTGCCTGCGGAATTAATTAAAATCTCCTTCTGGACCTGCTGCTTTTGGTTCAGCTTTGAAGTTCTGTTAAGGCCCAGAACAGTAAGAGAAAGTGTTATCAGAATAAAGGCTGAAAGAGATGCAAAAATTATATAACTGATTTTTTTACGGTGACTGCGGATGGAGGTGATAATTCTGAAAAGAACAATATAAACCGGATAAAGAACCAGAGGAATTACCGCAGTTATAGTTTTACTTTCAGAAAGAAACTTTGAAAGCTCCTTTAAATCAGCCGAGGTTATCATCGCCCTTGCATAAGGCACAAGCGGTGTAATCATCAGCAGAAATACTGTTATGTGTAAATAGTTATTTTTTACAGAAAGGGCAAAAAGAGAAAGCAGACAGATAATAATAAAAATCGGACTAAGAGAAATATCAGCCAGAATAAAAATAGACTGGTTTATAAAGCAGCAGATTACCAGAAGATAGTCGACGGCTCTTTCTGTAAAATTATAATTCAGGGTAAGAATAATCAGATATGCGGCAAGAGTAAAAAGCAGAGATATGCTGATCTGGAAAATCAGCTGGCCGTATATTTTTGTTGCAAAGCCTGCGTTGACCGAAATGTTCTGGAAAATCAGTCTGCCGGTAAAAAAGCCTATCGTTAGTAGAAAATAGGTAAGGGGAACAGACCACCAGATTTTTCCTATGGTAGACCAGGTATGTCTTTTCAATCTTCGATTAACAAAGATAAAGGTAAATATAAAAAGCAGCCAGAGGAAAACCGTCGGAACTATGATGTGGAGTATAGCTTTTTCGCTGATTGTATGATAGCTTCCAAAAAGTTTAATAATCAGAAAGTGATGTTCCCAGCTGCTTTCTGCATCCTCCGAATACAAGTCTACAAAACCCGTAATAATATTTTTTACAGCTTCAGGCTCTTTTTCTTCTGAAGCCTGGCTGAAGGAAATCTTAATGGCCGGTATTTCATATTCAAAAAAGCCGCTTAAAATACGGCTGGAAATAAAGCTGTAAGAAGAAATCTGACTGAGAATAATAGAAGGAAGGCTTTTTCCGATACCGTTTGACCTGTAGAGGTTCATTGAGTTTTTTATAAGCTGGGGTGGAGATGAAAGCCCGCTTGCAGTTGTTTCTATAAAATTATCCGGGCCTTCCAGATCAAAAATGGCAGCTGTGTAAGAAAGATTTGTATTAAGATTTTCAAGAAAAACCCTTGTTCCATAAATCATATCAGCCTTTTCAAGCTCCTGTTTTTCTCCATAGGCAAAAAGCACTGTAATTGCAAAAGGGTAATTATGATTATAAATCTCAGTCAAAGCTTCTTTTATAACCTGCTGGTTAGACGGAAGATCTTCCTGAAAGAAAACAAGAATTAAATTTTCCGGAGAAGTCTTCTGTTCCGGGGTAAAATTGACGATAATATTATAGGGAAAGGTATTTTCTCCTGATACTACAAGACTTTGTGCAGACGGGGAAAAACCGTTCTTTTTGAGGAAGGAATGAACTTCTGAGCATAATTCTATGCCGGCAAGATTATTGTTCTTAGCAGAAGCCAAAGAGCAGAAAAGAAAAATCATAATGCCGCACAGAATTTGTCTTATTTTCATCCCTTTCAGTTTAAATTTTTATTGTTTACAATGCAAGTCCTATCGTGTATAATAGATAAAAATAAAAAAAGATTTGCATTTAGCAGGGTATATGGGATCAGATAAGAAATTCATTCTGGAGCTGCCGCTTAAAGTTGTTTTAACAGAGGATGGAGCTTCCAATTTTATTAGTCACAATAAAAAACTCTTGCGTTTCCGCCTGGCCGATAATGTCGAAGAATACGGAATTTCCCTTGATAAATTCTCTCCTCAGTCTATCCAAAGCATGATTCTGCTTGATTACATATCTAAAATCGAAATTTCTATGTCTGAATTCGTTTCTTCCCGCCAGGAAGTAATGGATTTATCTAAAGTTATAGTTTATTCCCTGCTTTACAAACAGTTTGACCGCGATGTTTACGCTGCTTTAATTCAGTGTGAGTGTGTACGCAAACACAACCGTGCTAATCCTTCACATCTTATTGATGAAAGAACAAATATGTCTGAACGTCAGTTGCGTTCAATCCTTCAGAATAAAGAATCTACAATTCAAAATACAAGACGCCAGATTCTTGACCCGATCTGGAAGTCTATTATGAGTAATGACGACTATTCTTCTGAGGAAAAAAATATTTACCTTTTGATGTCTGAAAAGTTTATGAACCGTCTTGGTCTTATGAACTGGTATATTATTACTCTTTTTGCAAAAAATGAAGGTGCGGCCGAAATGTATGTCGCAATCCGCAATCTTCTTTCATCTTATATGGACAAATCAAAGGTTGCAGAATATATTTCGGTAATGGTAATGGAGCTTGCCCTTAACAACGAAAATACAAATATCCGTAAAGAAGCAAAAACCATGTATCATGGAATTGATGATATTGATGCCCTTATTTTCGACCCTGAAGTACGTGCCAAGATTGTACAGGAGCTTCAGCGCAAGCACGAACTCGTATTCCTTTCCTGGAAGCTTGGCGGTGGTTCTACTTCTATCGGTAAACAGGGCCGTCTTTCAATCACTTTGTATAATAAAGACGATGAATTCCAGGAAATGAAGGACAATATTGAGTCTGCCAAGGCTTCTAACACAAATAAAAAGTCCCTAATTGACTTCTACCGCGAGTTGCCGGAAGGTCAGGAAGGAACAGACCTTGGACTCTACTACCTTTCTTATCTTGATGATGCCTGCAAAAAGGTAAATGTAAAGTTTGAATCTCTTGTAAATCAGTTCTCAGCTTCAGACCTTACCGTCATCAATCTTAACTTCAATTTCTAATTTATGGATAGTAATTTTATTAAACTCCTTTTATTCCGTTTTCTCTTAATTGCAGGTCTGGCAGCATCATTTATTTCCTGTTCACAAAATACACCGGAGCTTACAACAACAGATTATTCGGTTATTTTTGATTATGAAACAGAAGATACGCCTCCTGCCGCAAGACTTTCAATTTTTGCGGCCTCTGCTTCCGATGTCCGCCGTTATGAAAGAATCATTATAAAATCTCTGGATACAGGCTTATACTGGGAAGCAGATAATATTGCAAGGCTTGAAAGTGAAAATATCCAGTGGGCCGGCTGTTCAAATCTTCTGGCGCCGGAAAATGAAAGGCTTCCAACCGGAAAGTATGAAATCACCTATATTAATGCAGATGAAAAGGAATGCAGCGTAAAGCTTGAAGTTAATTATGATATTGAGCTTTATGATGTACTTCTTACAGAGCTCGCTGCGTATATGAAGTCAAAGCGGGGCATCGAAAAAATCGCAATTTTTGATAAAGAACATATAATGATATATTTCGGTGAAAGAAACGAAAACTTGCGGACTACCCGGGACATCTGGAATTTTTACCGTCAGGCACATACTTATCAGGTAATCTGGTATTCTCAGGATGGAAAAGTTATTTGTATTGAGCCGGAAAAACCTGTTGTTCCGGAAGAAAATGAGGAATGAAAATGGAAAATATAAATACAGTTCAAAGAATTGATGAAGGCGAACAGGCCGAAGCAGTACCACCCTCGGGTTTGAGGCGTGAAGTAAAAACTTATGTATTACGGGCAGGGAGAATGACTGCTGCCCAAGAGCGTGCCTATAACGAGCTGGCTCCTTCCTGGTGTATTCCTTTTGAGCACAAAAAACTGAATTTTGTTGATGTCTTTGGCAATACAAATCCTATCGTAATTGAAATCGGTTTTGGAATGGGTGATGCAACTATTGCCCTGGCTGAAGCAAATCCCGAAATCAATTATCTTGGAATAGAAGTACACACTCCGGGTGTTGGTAAAGTTCTTTCGGAAATTAAAAAGCGCGAATTGAAGAATCTTTACATAATTGAATATGATGCCCTGGAGGTTCTGGAGTATATGATTGGCGATAATTCCGTAAACGGCTTTCATATTTTCTTTCCGGATCCCTGGCCAAAAAAGCGTCATCATAAAAGACGAATGGTTCAGCGCCCCCGCACAAACCTTTTTGCCCAAAAGCTTGCACCGGGCGGCTACCTTTATTTTGTAACTGATATTATTGATTACGCAGAATTTGCCCTTGAAGAACTTCGTCAGACGGAGCACTTGAAAAATAAATACGAAGGCTTTGCAGAGCCTCAGCCCTGGCGTGCTCAGACAAAATTTGAACGCAAGGGCCTCAAGGCAGACAGACAGATTACTGAATTATACTTTGAAAAAGTCTAAAGCGGTGGTTGAGTGACACATAGTGTCGTATCGAAACCACATTGTAAAAAGGTGCTATATGGATTTATTTGATTCTCAGCGAATTTCCGAACTCGAATCTCTCATAACCCGCTACCAGAAATCCTATTACGACGGTGAAGGCGAAATAAGCGACGCAGAATTTGATAAGCTGTGGGATGAATTAAAACAGTTAGACCCGGCTAACCCGATCCTGCACAGAGTTGGTGCAGACTCAGGAAACTTTGCTAAAGTTCAGCATGTTATGCCAATGGGCAGTCAGGAAAAAGCGGCAGACCCGGAACAGTTTTTAGCCTGGGCTGAAAAACACAAATACGATGCTTATCTTGTAGAATACAAGCTTGACGGAGCTTCCCTTGAGCTTCAGTACGAAAACGGCTACCTCAAGCGGGCGGTTACCCGTGGCGACGGAAGCATTGGCGATGACATAACTGCAAATGCCCGCAAAATGGGCGGGGTAAATGCCGCAATTTATAAAGACGGTCAGCTTGTACCTTTTACAGGCGGAATCCGTGGCGAAGTAATTATGACTCACGAGGTTCATAAAACTCACTTCCCGGATAAGGCAAACTGTCGTAATGCCGCAAATGGTCTTATGAAGCGAAAGGACGGAGAAGGCAGCGAGTACTTAAAGCTTATTGTTTATGATGCCCTTTCTACAGACGGTCAAAGCTATTTTACAAATGAAGAAGAAAAAATCCGCTGGCTTATGGACTGCGGCTTTAATGTTGTAAAGCTTGTAATCTGTAAATCGCCGGACAGGGTAATTGCCTATCGTGCGAAGGTTATGGAAGAGCGGGCTCAGCTGGAATATGACATTGATGGCCTTGTAATCAAGGAACGTGTAATTAATCTTGCGGATGCAAGCCGCGACCGCCCGGATCATCAGATTGCCTTTAAGTTTTCACTTGAAGAAGCCGTAACAACTCTGCGTCAGGTAGAGTGGAGCATAAACGGTGGAACCTATACCCCGGTTGCAATTTTTGATGAAGTAGAATTAAACGGAACACGTGTACAGCGTGCAAGTCTTGCTAATCCGGATACCTTACGTAAGCTTGGAGTTCAGATAGGCAGTCACGTTGTAGTTGTAAAGCGTGGTGAAATCATTCCAAAGATAGAAAGTGTAGTGGAAGAGAAGGGGCTCGAAACTCAGCCTGTTGTATTTCCTCAGGTTTGCGAAGTCTGCGGTAGCCCGCTTGTTGATGAAGGCAGCCGCTTATTCTGTCCTAACAAAGCCTGCAGTAAACGTGTACTTCATCAGCTTTTGAAGTTCCAGCAGGTGGCTGATATCCGTGACCTCGGCGAAACCCTGATTACTTCACTCTTTAAGGATGGGCGACTGAAGTCAATTTCAGATATTTACAGTCTTCAGGTACAGGACCTTATTCCATACTTCTTAAATGAAGAGAGTATGGAAGCTGATAAAAAATCTCTCGGAGCAGAAAAGGTTTATAATTCAATTCAAAATCACCGCCGTATGCAGCTTGCTGCTTTTGTGGGGGCCTTTGATATTGAAGGAATAGGTGAAACCTCGGCAGAAAAATTGATTTCCGCCGGCTTTAATACACTTGAAAAACTGCTTGCAGCCAGCGAAAAGCAGATTGCCGCTGTTTATGGTTTCGCAGAAATAATGGCTCACACGATTGTAGAAGGACTGGCAGAAAATGCAGAAGAAATGCGTCGCCTTGTTGAAACAGGAACAATTGAACTTGAAGCTGTGGGCGGTGGACTTCTTGCGGGAAAATCCTTCTGTTTTACAGGCGAGCTTGTAACAATGAAGCGTGCCGATGCCGAGCAGCTGGTTAAGAAAAACGGGGGCAGTATCAAATCATCAGTTACAAAGGATTTGTCTTACCTCGTGACAAATGATACTACAAGCGGTTCTTCAAAAAATGTAAAGGCCGCAAAGCTTGGTATTCCCGTAATTGATGAAAAAGCTTTTCTGGCGCTACTGGGGTAATATTTGAAAAAGCAGAATAATTTTTTAAGGCTTATTTCTCCTTTAGTTACACTTCTTGTTATTTTATATATCTTTTTTTCCTGCTGGACCTGTATTGCCTGTATTAATGCGCAAATGTCACTTCCTTCAAATCTTCCTCAGGAATTTTTGAGAATTAAGATTTACGGTTCTTCCTCAGATTCAGATGGTAATACAGTAAGCGGAACCTTTTCAATAATTGATTCTAATGGAAATGAAATTGCCGTAATAGAACGCTCCTGGAGTGGCTCCTATCTTGCGGTAGAATTTTCCCGGGTAGGAGCGGACGGAAAGTATTTTGTTTTTCCTTCCCGCATTTATGGTAAAAACCGGATTATTGAAGAACGCCGGGAACGCTCAAAGGGTACCCAGCTTGAAAAGTATTATGATGATTACGGACAGTGTATGCTTTTAGGTTACGGTTCTAGCTTAAAAGCAAGAAAAAAGCTTTATAGAATAGCCGCTTTTGCAACCGGAAAATACCGGCTGCCAGCCTTTGGCCTTATTACACGTTTTTCAATTGACCTTTCCGCCTGCCGCCCTGACCGTTATTATTCAATCAGCTTTTCCGCAGACGGCGATTACGTAGTCGAAGAACTATAGGTGGCTGCGCCACAAACATCCGTGATATACGACTTTGTCAAGGCACGCTTCGCTTAAAGCCTTGACAAAGTCGTTTTGAGGGTTGAAAAACATTTTCAACCCTCAATCCTCTTCAAAAGTAAAATCGTTTAAGAAAAATTCAGGTCTTACGGCACTGCCGTTAAGGCGAACTTCCCAGTGAAGATGAGGCCCTGTCGCAAGACCCGTTGCTCCTGATTTTCCCAGCAGCTGTCCCTGGTTTACCATATCACCTTCCTTTACCGAAAGCTCACTCATATGATAGTAAAGACTGTAAAGCCCCGGAAGATGTTCAACAACTACACTCCAGCCGGTAGAAATCCGGTTTTCAGCCATTACAACCTTACCGGCCGCACAGGAACGAACTTCAGTACCGGTCGGAACTCCATAATCATTTCCATAATGAAGGCTGGTAGAAGATTTTCCGTTTGTATAAAGATAAGTCCGGCGGTCACCGCAGTAGGCTGTATAACGCTGAGATTCCGTTGGTGTAGTAAACTTTTTTAGGGAGAAGACATCCGAAGGCATTGTAGTAAAAAGAATGTTGTTCAGTTTATCAATCTGTGCGGCACGTTCAGGACTATTATCTGTTTTTATGCTGGTATTACGGTCATCAAGCTCAATAACTTCTTCCGGGAAGCTTCTCATAACAAGCCGGCTTGGTAAAACAAAGGTATTGATATCTGTATCGCTGTCTGCATAAATAATTCTGATAGTATAATTACCTTCCTTAAGCCAGAGAGAAACCGGAATACCACAAAGCATTTCCGTAACATTTGCTTTTCTTGATTTTAAGGAATAAAAGGGAGCGGATTCAATAACTTTTTTATCCTGTAAAAGCTGAAGGGTTGCTTTTTTCTCAGGGTCATTTTTTGATTTTTTATGATTTTTAGGAGTCGTAATATTCATCCTTACAAAAATGGCATCGCCCGGAGTTATTACTTCATTATAGGTAACATTCAGATTATAGTTTTCAGATTCATATTTAGCGGTAAAGGCAAAAATTAGATTGAATTGAAGAAGGCAAAATAGGGCAAGTAAGATTTTTTTCATTATAAGTCTCCCGTTGAAATATTTATTTCTTTTATAATCAGCTGTTTTGTAAATGTGCCGTTAAAATAATTTCGGCTCATGTTGTAAAGAATATCATATTTTTTTCCGATTGATATATCTTTTTTTAATCTTTCGGCCTGACCCCAGAACATTGCTGAAATTTTATGTTTGCCCGTATCAAAAATGAGCTTGAGATGATGAGGCTCTTTTTTTCCAAGAACCATAGTATCAATTAATTTTATTCCTTTTGTCATCAACAGTAATTCCGGACTTTCTGCGCCATATGGCTCAAAGATATCAATAAGATTGAAGTTTTCAGGAGTCAGATGCTCTGGTGGAATTTCCGCATCAACAAAAATATCAGCACATTCTTTTTCAAGTTCAATCTGAGACGCAGCCGACTTAACCCTGCTTAAAAAGCATTCAAGCTTATCCTGATAAAAGCTGAAGCCTGCCGCAAAATTGTGGCCTCCGTGATTTATAAAAATATCACCAAGACTGTCTAAAAAACTTGTGGCTACAAAACCCCGGCAGCTTCTCATGGAGCCTGTATAAACTTCATTTTCCCAGGTAATGGCGATGGCGGGAACATTAAAATCCTGCATAAGACGGGTTGCAACAATTCCGGTAACACCTTTGTTTATGCATTGATTTACAGTTAGGCAAAGCTTACTTGAATGTAGGGAAAGACTGTTTTCTGCTTCCTCGTGAACCTTGTAATAGGCAGATGTAACAAGCTCCTTTCTTTCTTCGTTTAAGGCGTAAATAGTATTTGCAAGTTCTTCCCGTTCCCGCGGATTTTCAGAAATTAAAAGCTTTAGTGAAAGATCTGATTTTCCCATTCTACCGGCCGCATTTAAAGCCGGAATAACCGTCCAGGAGAGCTCTGTAGAATTAAGGGCATCCTTGTTGATGTTTAATTTGTTAAAAAGCTCTGCCAGACCTGCTCTTGGTCTGTTTTTCTTGATAGAATTAATTCCGTTTCTTACAAAAATCCGGTTTTCATTCTTCATAGGCATAATATCTGCGAGGGCCGCAAGTGCAACAAGCTGCAAATCCTTTTGTTCATTTTCAACCTGCTGCGGCTTTTTCTGAGCAATCAGTTTTTTACAGTAGGTTACATAAAGATTATAAAGAGCCTCTATTTCTGAATTTTCTGTCGCAGAATACTTTGCAATCTGAGAAAGCTCCTTAAGCTGGGCAGCGCTCTTTGTCTTTAGTGAAGGAATTATCTGGGAGATTTCATTTCGTAAATCATTGAGATTAAATTCAATTCCCCGTCCAAAAAGATTCAGAAGAATAGACTGAGTTTTTTTACAATCCCAGGAATAAATCAGCTGTCCCTGAAGAAAATAGGGGAGTTTGAGATCATAAATAGAGGTCTGTTCCGGAATAATTTTTTCGTGGAGTTCTTTGATTTTTACAAGGTTTTTAATTTTTACACAGTCCGCATAAAAGCATTTTTCACTTTCATTTTCCCGAAGCTCAAGAATGCAAATTTCTGCTCCGTAAAATTCTGTGTCAGCAAATCTAAGGGCACTTACCAGCTTATAGGCGACGGCCGCACCGGAGATTCCGTCAAAGGGGTAATTTGAATCTTCCAGCTTTGGATCAATAATGAGAATTGCTTCCGGAAGCTTTTCTGGAGGATTATGATGGTCGGTAACAATTACTTCTATTCCAAGCTCGTTTGCGTGAGCTATTTCATCGTTGTTGGAAATTCCGCAGTCTACGGTGATTATGAGAGTTCCGTCTTGTGCCGCAAAATCATCAATGGCTTCAAGATTTAAGCCGTAGCCGTCATCTTCAAGCGGCAGCCGCCAGCTTACGTCAATTCCCATTCTGACAAGTTCTTCATAAAGAATTGCTGTACTGGTAATTCCGTCTACGTCACTGTCGCCGAATATCAGAACCTTTTCACCTTCTTCTTTTGCCTGAAGAATTCTTTCTACCGCATCTTCAATTCCATTAAAACAAAAGGGATTATGCTGAAAACGCAGGTCCTCTTCGAGATAGTAAAGAAGCTCCCTGCCTTCTGTAATTCCTCTGCGGACAAAAACAGAAGCTAATAAAGGTGAAACATTATATGAATTACAAAGCGGTTCAATCTGTTGTTTTGTAACAGATTTTTTTATCCAGTTTGCAGAGTTGTTAATTGAAGTGTCGGCTCTCACAAAATCCCCATCCCAGTTTCGATCGAGTTCAATTTCTGGTCTATACTGTTTTCAATCAAAAAGAAAACGAGCTGTCTTATTTGTCCGTAGGTTTCTTCGTCAATGCTGAGCTTGCGGGCTTCTGCCGGAGAAAGAAGCGAAAGTGCGGAAAGATACTGAACAGCATTATGCTCTATGGAAATCATTTTTTCCTTATCACTGCTGCTGGCATTTTCACTGCACGAAGGGCAGATAAAACTGTTTTCAATACTATTATAATATGAAATAGCCTTTGGTGCAAACTGTGAATCAAGAAAATTCCTGCCGCATTCAAAACAGCTATGAGATGAAGGCTGAACTCCCAGAAGTTCAAGATAGCGCCATAAAAAACGCAGGAGCCCAAGGCGGCTCTGCTCTTCATCACAAAGCTCCATTCCGTCTAAAAAACCGGAAACGAGTCTGAAACAAAGGTCTGCGCTTCCACCACAACGGGTTTTGATTGCAAGCTCAGCCGCAAGAGAGGCGGCATAAGATTTATAAAGATTCTGGCTGAAGGAAGAGTGATAATTGCTTACTTCAAAGTCATTAATTTTTATCTGATTTTTTTCCGGATTTTCATAAAGCCAGACCTTACCGGAATTCCACTGCGCAACAAGTGAACGCAGGCGACTTTTAGGCCCGCCATAAAGAACCGCATAAACAATGCCGGTTTCAGGGGTAAGGAGAGTTACAGAAGAATTATTCTCTCCTAATGGTCGTAAAGATAAAATTATAGCATTGATACTAGATGAGCGGTTCATGTTAAAAAATTATACCACACGGATTTGGGAATTACTAACGTAATTCCTATTTATTATTTATGATTTTGCGTTAGCAAAATCCAAATCCGTGTGGCTAAAAAAATTATTTATTTACCCTGTCCGTAGTAAGCATTCGGTCCGTGCTTACGCATATAATGTTTGTTAACTATATAATCAGGTAATTCTGTCGCATCAGGGCGAATCTGCAGTGTATACATTGCCATTTTACAGATTTCTTCCAGTACTGTTCCGTTATAAACCGCCTTATCCGCATTTTTTCCCCATGCAAATGGACCGTGGCCTCCGCAGAGCACCATGTTTACTTCACTTGGATTCAGTCCCAGTTCTGCAAAGTGCTTTACAATCAAAAGACCGGTTTCTTTTTCGTAGTCGCGTTCAACAGCTTCCTTGCTCAAGTAAGGAGTACATGGAACAGCCTTCTGAATGTGGTCAGCATGAGTTGTTCCAAAAAGTGGAACAGAGCGAACAGCCTGAGCCCAGGCAACTGCGCAGGTAGAGTGGGTATGAATAATTCCTCCAACGTCTCCACCCTGATTCATCGCAAACTCCTTGTAGAGAACTGCGTGGGTAGGGGTGTCGCTCGAAGGATTCATAGAGCCGTCAACCTTTTTTCCGTCCAGATCAATAATTACCATTGATTCCGGAGTAAGCTCCGGATAAGGAACTCCACTTGGCTTGATAGCGAAAACGCCCTTGTCCTTATCAAAAGCAGAAACGTTTCCCCAGGTATAAAGAGCCAGATGGTTCTCAGGAATTTTCATATTAGCTTCGTAAGCCTGATTTCTAAGTGTTTCGTAAGTCATAGCGGTTTTATACTCCTATAAAAACCGATAAACGGGCATGTCAAGGCTTTAAGCGAAGCGTGCCTTGACGTGACCGTTTATCACGGTGATGTTATTTTTATAAAT
Organism: uncultured Treponema sp.; assembly: GCA_946537975.1. GTDB lineage: Bacteria > Spirochaetota > Spirochaetia > Treponematales > Treponemataceae > Treponema_D. The sequence goes on from CAMNGG010000354.1 coordinate 13,202, forward strand.
TTTCTACTGCAGCCTTTTCGATTGCAAGTCCTTTCATATATCTGTCAAAGAATATATTAAAGCTTTCTACTAATTCATTTTCAGGTGCTGCAGTAGTTTTCTTACAACTCTTGAATACTTCATTATTCAGGAAGTCATCAAGTGATTTGTTGTTTTTTGAATCAATAGCAAATGCAGCCAGAAGTGCCATACCCCAAGGTCCGCCTTCACCCGCAGTTTCCATTGCACTCACGCTAGTCTTCATAGCTGCCGCCATGTATTTAAGTCCGGCTTCAGTCTTAAAGTATCCGCCGGCTCCGGTCATGCTTTCTACAGGAACCTTTTCTTCATCATAAAGAATATTCATACCTGCACGAAGAGCACCAAGAGAAGCAAACATCTGAACTCTCATAAAGTTTGCAACGTTGAATTTAGCGTTTTCTGCTCGGGCGAACAAAGGACGTCCGCTATTAAAGCCAGTAATAGTTTCACCGGAAAGATAGTTGTAAGCAAGAAGTCCCCCGCAGTCCTTATCTGCTTCAAGAGACTTGTTAATCAAATCATCAAAGAACTTACCGATTTTTGGAGTGTTTTCTTTTCCGCACATAAGAGTTGCAACTTCATAGAAAAGATCCATCCAGTAGTTGTGCTCACCTGTACAGTTATTAGCGTGAACCATAGCAACAGGAAGACCAGCCGGAGTAGTTACGATATCAATAATTCCAGGGTAAGCCTTCTTCAAATCCTTTTCCAGAACTACCATGCTGAATACAGAAGTTCCGGCAGAAATGTTACCGGTTTTAGCGGCAACAGAATTAGTTGCAGCCATACCGGTTCCTGCATCACCCTCTGGAGGGCAGAATGGAATACCGGCCTGAAGGTCTCCGGTAGGGTCAAGGAACTTAGCACCAGCTTCAGTAAGCTCACCGGCAGATTCCCCGGCCATCAAAACCTTAGGGAATACAGAATCAAGCTTAAGGCCGAGCGCCTTAACACCAGGAAGAGCTTCAAACTTAGCCTTGAAATCCGGATTATAATCAGCTTTGCCGCCCTCGTACTTTACAGGGAACATACCGCTGGCATCGCCGACACCAAGCACCTTCTTGCCTGTAAGCATATAGTGAATGTAGCCTGCAAGTGTATAAACATTGTTTATTTTGTTGATATGAGGCTCTTTGTTCAAAATAGCCTGATAAAGGTGAGAAACAGACCAGCGCTCTGGAACAGGGAAGTTAAAAAGTTCAGAAAGCTCTTTAGAAGCCTGACCTGTAATTGTGTTGCGCCAGGTTCTGAAAGGAACAAGAAGATTTTCCGAACTGTCAAAAGCAAGGTAGCCGTGCATCATGGCAGAAATACCACCGGCCTTGAACTTTGTAAGCTTTACGCCGTATTTTTCGGCAACATCTTTTTTGAGGTCTGCATAACAGGTCTGCAGTCCCTCGTGAATCTGACTCAAAGGGTAGGTCCAGATTCCATTATCCAGAGTGTTTTCCCAGGTATAAGAGCCGCCCGCAATAGGCTCATATTTTTCGTTAATCAGCACAGCCTTAATACGTGTTGAACCAAACTCAATTCCCAGAACGGCAGCGCCGCTTTCAATAAGTTCTTTGTTTCCCATTTTTATTTCCTCGTCCTTACCGGGCAGCCCGATAAAAATTTTAGTAAATCCTTTAACTAATTTTTGGAGTTTATTATATTCAATATCAGCTTATTTTACAATTAAGATTTTTACTGAATAAAGTAGAAATATTTACGTATTTTTTTAAGGAGGGGGGACTCCCCCCTGCGCTCCAAAGTCCTCACTCACGGTGGTTTCGATACGATAGGTGCTTTAGCACCGTACTACTCTAACCACCGTTCGCTCCGGTCTTTTACGCTACCCCCTGAACGGGGCACGTTTTTTTTTACAAATTCACAATAAAGAATCCCAATCACTAAAGTACCGGCCCCGTAACGCCCCACATTCCCGCGGGGGACGACCCTTTTTCCGACAAAATAACATAAAAAGTACCCGTTTGTCGGAAAATAAAAAACTTGAAAATTGTAAATTCCGACAAAAAGACATATAGAGCTGCTTTTTGTCGGAAAATAACAAATAAAAACTTCCAAAAAACTACATTCACAGAAAAAATACTTCAACTTTTTCCGACAAAAACCTATCCAAACCCTCTTTTTTGTTGGATTTTCAAAAATCAAGACCGAAAATTTTCCGACAAAACAAACTCCAGAGCTCTTGTTTGTAGGAAAATCCCTAAAAGCTCCCAATCCTAACACACAAAATAAGAAATCTACTTGATGCAAATAGTATGTAACTGTGTTATCATAAAATTATGAATTATAAATTACTCGAAAACCTTCAGTCAGTTTTAGACGATTTTGTAAATAAAAAAGAAGCCTCAGGCCTTAATCTGCTGGTCTGCAAAGACGGCCGCGAGCTTGGCTACTGGCAGGCAGGCTTCGCAGATGTAGCCGCCGGCCGGGCCTATAACCGCGACACAATAGCCCGCCTTTATTCAATGACAAAACCAGTAACCGCCGTTGCCGCCATGATTCTTATGGAAGAGGGTAAGCTTGATTTTGCCGCAGAATTATACCGCTACCTTCCCGAGTTCAAAGACGTAAAAGTTTGCACAGACCGTGGCCGCAAGGGAAATCCAAGACCCGCAACACGCCCCATTCTCATTCAGGACCTCTTAAATATGACAAGCGGTTATGGCTACGGCGCCTGGGGGGAAGGTTCTTTTTATGGAGAACACCTTACATCAGTTCTCATAAACGACCTTAATGAAGACGAAAAAGACGGCGGCAAAAATCAGATTACCACAAGAGAATTTGCCCGCCGCATAGCTCAGATTCCATTAAACTTTGAACCGGGAACAGAATACAACTACGGCTATTCCGCAGATATTCTTGGAGCCGTTATAGAGGTCGTTTCAGGCCAGAGCCTCAGTGATTTTATGAAAGAGCGCATTTTTAAGCCGCTTGCTATGAATGACACAGATTTTTATGTGCCGGATAACAAGCAAAGCCACCTTGCAAAGGTTTACCGCTCGGTAGAAGACTGGACAGACGGCCGCGAAAAGCACACCCTGCAGCTGTTTACAGACTGTAACCTTGGCGTTCAGGATAAAATGAATCATCGTCCTGCCTTCGAAAGCGGCGGTGCAGGCCTCTGTTCAACCGCAGACGACTATATGAAATTTGCCCTTATGCTGACAAACGGCGGAGAACTCAACGGCCGCCGCCTCCTCAGTGAAAATACAGTCCGCCGCCTGAGCGAATCCCACCTTATGCCGTCCGTACAGCAGACCTTTGACCTCAAAATGCCTCATCTTGCAGGCTACAGCTACTGTAACCTTATGAGAGTAGCAGCAAATCCGGGAGCCTGCAATGTCTTTACAAGCAAGGGCGAGTTCGGCTGGGATGGCTGGCTTGGTCCATACGTATCTGTAGACCGGGAAACAGGCCTGGCAATAGTAATGACCATGCAGCGCTGCGATTCAGGCACTACAGCCGCCGCCCGCCGTGCCCGAAATATCATTTACAGCGAGCTTTCTTGACACAAGTGTATGTAATTGTTAAAATGTACTATTATCTTTAAGGGGTAGTATAGATGGTTTTTCCTTTGGAACAGTTAGTAACATTTAACGGCAATATTTATGAAATTACAGTAGCAGCAAGCCTTCGTGCCTATCAGATGGCAAAGGTAAATGACCCTGAGATTGCTGCAAACCAGGATAAGGTTGTTTGTGCGGCCGCTAAACAGCTTTTTACAAATAGAGTAACTTACCGTATTGAGCACAAAGACTAAGGTTTTAGTAATTTTTGCGCCCACAGCTTCGGGAAAGACTGCCTTAACGAGGGAACTTTTTTCGCCTCAGGGCAGTCATTTTATTTTAAAGGCAGAAATAATCAGCGCAGATTCTCAGGCTGTCTATAAAGAAATGGATATAGGCACCGCAAAGCCCGAAGCAGACCTTCAGAAAGAAATCCCTCATCATCTTATAAATCTTCTTACTCCAGACAGGCAGTATAATGTGTCTGATTTTGTGAACGCCGCAGACAAAGCCTGCGAAGAAATAGCGGTCCGCGGCAACTTACCGGTTGTAGTCGGCGGAACAGGCTTTTATATCAGAAACTTTTTATACGGGCTGGCTCCAACCCCCGTTTCAGATGAAAAACTCCGCAAGGAACTCAAAGAGCGAATAGCCCGCGAAGGAAATCAGGCCCTTTATGACGAATTATCCAGAATTGACCCCGAAAGCGCAGCCAAAATCCATCCAAACGATGCTTACAGAATCTGCCGGGCCCTTGAAGTGTATTATCTTAGCGGAAAAAAACGCTCTGAATATCAGACAGAAGGCCAGGGCAAGCTTCGCGATAAGTTTGATTTTAAGTTTCTTGTCCTTCAGCCAGAACGGGAAGAGCTTTATGACCGCATCCGCCGCCGTGTAGACCTCATGTTTGAAGCAGGCCTGGAAGAAGAAGTCCGTTCTCTTGTTGCAAAAGGCTACACTAAAAACAGCCCCGGCATGAAGGCAATAGGCTACAGTGAATGGTTTGGAGAAGACGGAAGCTTTTTGCCAAACAGCAATAATTTTTCATCAGCTGATATTGAGAAAATCAAAGAAGAAATCAAACATCACAGTACAAAATATGCCAAAAAACAGTACACCTATATTCGTGATATTCCGGGCAGCCAGGTAATAAATTTCTCTGCAACTGAGAATGATTATGAAAAATTTGTTAATATTTGTAAGAATCTACTATCAATGCTATAATATACCGATAATATTCTTATGGACAGTAACAAAGTGAAAGATAAGAAAAAGAGTAATCCAGTACAGCCGGACAAAGTAAGGCATCCGATTGGTGTTAAGCTTATAGCAATTATTTCAATGATAGTTCTTGTTGCACTCGGCGGAGTAACTTATGCCGTCTCATACTTCGTAAGCGCCGACGTCCGCAACAACGCCGAAGAAAATAACCTTACCATCAACAGCCGCACCGCCGCCGATACCGAAAACCGAATCACTTCGGCCCTGTCCAGCGTTGCTATGTTCATCGACCTCCTGAACACCGCCGGCGACAACCAGACCGAAATCCAATCAATGGAAAATCTTTACTTCGACCGCAACAAATCCGTGGCGGCCGTCTACCTGCCGGATTCCGGACGTCTTTTTACAAACACCGCTTTCTTTATTACTCAGGAAATTGAACCGGATTCAGCCCTTGAATATTTTTTACAGGAAGAAAGTACAATTGAAAAAGCTTCAAACGGTTATACAGAACTGCAGAATGCTTCGGCCTTTTTTAACGTGCCAGTGCTTTCCTTTTTTTATCCGGCAGACGGAAAAGTTGTTGCCTTCCTTTTTTCTGCCGAAGACCTCAGTAACAGCTTTGCTTCGGGAAGCGTAAACCAGTCCTTCTTTGTAAATAAAGACGGTATAATTCTTGTTCACAGCGACAGCTCACTTATGATGCAGGCTGCCGATGAAAGCTCAAATCCAATTGTTAAGGCAATGCAGGAAAGTGCCGCCAATAACAGCCAGATAACCTACAATACAAAAGACGGAACAGAATATATCGGTGCCTTCCGAAAGCTTTCCTTTGGAGACTGTGCCGTAATCACAACTGCTCAGACAGCAATCATCCTTGAAGGTGTAAAAAGAACCACACGCCGAAATCTTTATATTTCTGCAATTATTCTTTCCCTTTCAATTCTCATAATTTACTTTTTCTCAAAATCCCTCAGCCGTCCGCTTAAGGTGCTTACGGCAATTGTAAACGAAATCAACCAGGGAAATTTTAACACCGAGCTTTTCAGCGAAATCAAAAAAACAAAAAAAGATGAAATTGGTGTACTCGCAAACTCTACCAGACACGAACGCGAAATCTTAAATACCTTTACCAAGCTTACAAACAAGGGTGTAACTCAGGCCATCATTAAAAAGGAAATAGACTTTGAGCCTCACCTTAAAGACATTACAATTTTCTTCAGCGATATCCGAGGCTTTACCGCAATTTCAGACGGCTTTAAAAACCGCTTCGGAGAAAAATCCGCTGCCGAAATCATCAGCTTCTTGAACGACTATATGAGCCGCATGGTTTCCTGTATTACAAGAACCGGTGGTACTGTAGATAAATTCGAAGGTGACGCAATCATGGCTGCCTGGGGTGTTCTTCGTAATGAAAGCCTGGACTGGGAACAGCTGCCTCCGAATTCAGCTGAATACAATAAAGCAAAAAAACATCACGACGCTTATGTAAAACGAGATGCCCTTGCCGCCATCACCTGCTGTATGGCAATGCGCTATTCACTTATGCTTTACAACAAGGAAGCTGAAGCCTTTACTAAGGCTCACGAAAAAGAACCACTCGCAAAGTACAAGCCTCACATCAGAATTGGTGCCGGTCTTAACTCTGGCCGTGCAACAGTAGGCTTTATGGGTTCCTTCGACAAAATGGAATACACTTCAATCGGTGATGCCGTAAACTTTGCCAGCCGTACCGAAGCTTCAAACAAGCCTTGTGGAACAGACACTCTGATTACCCAGGATACTTACGATATCCTCAAATATGATTTTATAAAATGTAAGGAAAATAATTTTACAATCAAGCCTGAAAATCAGCCTTGTGAGCTTATAGTAGAACAGATTCCGGTTGATTTTGAAGTAAAAGGAAAGGGCAAGCAGCACTTCTTCGGTGTTGTAAATATGCCTGGCTTTGATATTAAAAAGTTCTTTGCTTTTGATAAGGACTTTAAGCTTGATAAAGACTGCGAGCGTGCCGTTGGTCCAAAGGGACCTAAGACACTTTCGGAGATGAGAAAACTGCTCGGAATTGCTGAGCCTGATTTTGGAAAGGTTAACCTGGATGCGGAAGAGAACAAAATTCAAGTCGCCGGTTCTTGATTTTTTTGTAGTTGTTTTGACTCTTTCGGTAGCCGCATATTTCGGTTACACCTTCTGGAAGGATTTAAACAATTCATCAAGCCGTGACGATAAAGATAAAATTGCCATAATCACTTTTAAAAATCGTATTGCCCAGCGTAAATATGAAGACCGCGTTGTATGGGAACGAATTGATAAATCAACACCTCTTTATAATGGAGACTTAGTCCGAACCGCAGAACTTGCCGAAGCGGTAATTACCTTTAACGACGGTTCCGAAGTAAATATCTACGAAAATACAATGATTCAGGTTTACTATTCTGAATTTGAAGGTGTTAATATTTCTGTCGGAAACGGAAACCTTCAGGTTGAATCTTCTGATAAGGGTAATGTTCAGCTGACAATGAATGACGGTTCAACTGTAAAAGCGGGCGGTGGAACAAGCCTTTCTGCAAAAACAAGCAGTGGTGGTGCCGGTTCAAAGACTGTTGAAGTTCAAAGTGGTTCCGCAACAGTAACGGGAGCGGGCGGAAATACAGAAGCAATGAAGGCCGGTGAATCTTTGAGTGTAAAGAGCACGGGAGAGATTGCAAAAAAGCCGGTAACTGTAACTTCAATTCCTCCGGAATTAAAGGTCCTTAATATAGAAGGAAATGAAGTTCCTGTAAAGCTTGAATGGAACAAAATTGATAAAAGTCAGCCGGTAATTTTACAGACCTCTACAAAAAAAGACTTTTCTGAAATCTCAGAAGAAAAGATATTAGCCTCAACTAACGATTCTCTTATTAATCTTTCGGCCGGTACTCTTTACTGGCGAATATTCCCTCAGGGAAATACAGAAGAAGTAACAGAAGGAAAAATTTCCGTATCAGATGCTAAGCCTCTTGAGCTTCTTTCTCCTGCTGATTCGGGAGTATTCCAGTACAGAAACAGAAGCCCGGTTTTAAACTTCCGCTGGAATGGAAATGATTATGCAAGTAATTATCTCTTAAAAATTTCTTCTACTCCGGATATGCAGAATGTTGTATATAATAAGGTTCTTGTTAATACCTCTGTTCAGATAGACAGTCTTGGAAGCGGCCAGTGGTGGTGGCAGGTAACTCCTTATTATGAACTCAACTCAATCGGTTATGCGGGCGCAAGTAAAATTGCCAGCTTCGAAATTGAAAGAACAGAAGGCATTACACCACCGTCTCTAACTCTGCCTCTTCAGGCAGCGGAGATTCATTATAAAGATACCCTTGATGTAAACTTCAGCTGGAAGAGTGATATAAAAGCTTCTTATGAACTTTTGATTTCCGCAGATAAGGATTTTAAGGATATAATCACCAGAAGAAAAACCGCAGGCCAGAGAGCAACTGTTAGTTTAGCCTTACCGGAAAAGGATGGTCAGTCTTATTACTGGAAGGTAATCCGTAATTCTTCAGAACCGGAAGATTTTAATCCGGAATCATCTGTTCGCGAATTTACTGTTTCAAAATATGTAAGTGTACCAACAAAGCTGCTTTATCCGCCGGAGGAATTCAGTACCGAAACAACAAAGGTAAGCTCTATCCGCTTCAGCTGGAAGCCTTCTGATGAAGCCAAAGCCAATGCAAGAGAATCAACAATTCAGATTTCTTCAAGCAGAGACTTTAATACAGTTCAGGTAGAAAAAACAGTTGCGGGAACAAACGTCGAAAATCTTACTCTTCCTTCCGGAGACTGGTACTGGCGTGTTGCCACAGAGGGTAGGGACGGCGAATTAGATTATACCCAACCAAATCACCTTGTGGTTCAAAAGGAACTTACCGCTCCTTCTCTTACTAATATAATAGAAGATACTGAGCTTCTTGTTGCAAAGGATGGTCCTGTTAAGCTTAAGTGGACACCTGTTCAGGGAGCCGATTACTATAACATCAAGGTTTACGATTCTGCCAATAAACTTGTTGCGGAAAAAGCAAACGCAGAAGGAACCTCAGCAAATTTCCTTCTTCCTGATGATGATTATTCTGTAAAGATTCAGGCGGTTGCTTCGCAGACAGAAATTTCTCCATTGCGTACAGGTCCTGTTCAGACAGTTGATTTTACAGTTCGAACACCAGACCTAATTACAGCAGTAAGCCCGGCTCCATCAGCAAGAATAGACGGCTTGAACGCTCTTCGTAATCCGGTAAACTTCAGCTGGAAAGCCGGCCGCGATAAAGCCACCTCAACAGAGCTCGTCCTTAAAAAGCGTCTTGATGACGGAAGCCTGCGCGAAGTAGAAAGAATCAAAACTTCAAAAACAAACGCTTCAGTTTCCCGTCTCACAAGAGGCACCTACACCTGGCAGATTGTTGCCAGCACCAGCGAGGGACTTCCAATTAACTCCGAGCCTGTAAGCTTTACAGTAACTCCGGTTGCCTCACTTTCAACGCCGCTGCTTATGGCACCAAAACATAATTTTACAATGGATTCAAGCTTCCTCAAAAAGAACCGCTCGATTTCTTTTGAATGGAAGGATGTGCCTGATGCCACAGAATATAATATCGTAATTTACCGCAAAGAAAAAAATGGAACCCTTAGCCCTGTTTATTCAGAAAAGGGAATAAAGTCAAATAAGCTTAAGTTCAAAAATCTTGCTCTTCTCGATGTCGGAGAATTTGAATGGAATGTAACCGCTTTCTCAATGGCAAAGGACGGCTACGAAGAAAGAAGATCTCAGGTTGCAAGGGCTTCCTTTAAAGTTAAATTTGATTCGCCAAAGCAGATAACAACAGAAAAAATAAACAGGATGTTCAGCGGAGAGTAGAGTGAAGAATAGAGCTTTTTCAAAAATAAAAATCCTCACCTTACTCATAATTTTGCTGATGTCCCCGGCCACTCTTTCTGCCCAGAATTTTAACCAGAGCTTAAAGTGGAACAGTGACCCGAATGTACTTGAATATCATATCGAAGTTCAAACAAGCGCTGGTAAAACCGTTCTCTCAGAAACAACCGAAAATAACTTTATAAATCTTTCGCTCAAGGAAGGAAGCTACCGCTACCGCATTACCGCTTATGATCTTCTTGGCCGCGAGTCAGTTTCAACTAACTGGATTAATTTTGAAATTGCCCTTGCCAAGCAGCCGGAAATCAAAAAACTGCAGAATCTTGAAGCCCTCGAAGAAGACGGTAAAACTCTCGAAATGGATTTGAATATTGATGATGTTACCGCAGATTCTGTAGCCGAACTTATTAATACAGAAACAAAAGCAAAGCTTGCGGGTAAACTGATTTTTGATTCAGTCACTGGAACAGGAGCCGCCGTTTCTCTCTCCTCATCAGAAACTCACACTGCAAAAAAGGTTTGTTTCACTGATGTAACTGAAGGAAAGTGGAAGCTTCGCATTACAAACCCAAGTGGACTTTCTACCGAATCCGAAGCCTTTGAAGTAAAGGATGTAATAAAAGAGCAGAAGCTTGCGGCCGCCAGACTCGAAGAAGAACGTAAAGAACGCGAAAGAATCGAAGCCGAAAGAAAAGCCCGCGAAGAAGCTGAACGGCTTGCCCAGGAAGAAGCCCAGAGAAAAGCAATCGAAGAAGCAGAACGTCTTGAAGCAGAAAGAATTGCAAAAGAAAAGGCTGAACGCGAAGAAATAATCAGGCAGATTCAGGAAGAAGAAAGACTGGAAAAGGAACGCGAAGAAGCTGAACGCCTCGCTATAGAAGAAGCGGCACGTCTGGAAGAAGAAAGAATTGCCCGCGAAGAAGCAGAGGCTCTGGAAAAAGAAGAAGAGAAAAAACGCCGCAAGGAAGCCTGGCTTAACTATGACCGCAAGTTTTATATAACCGCCGGCCCTGGTGATGCACTCCCGCTTTATGATAACGGTTTCTTTGATGAATATATGAAAAAATCCTTTGCGAATTTTTCTATAACCGGACAGATTGGTATTTTACCAATTCATACAAACTACATTCGTTTCGGTATGGAAATAAACGGAATCTATACTAACTTTGCCAACCACAACGAATTTTATGAACTGCAAATGAAGACCCTTATGCTCCAGGATAATCTTGCCTTCCGTTTACGGCTTGGTTCAAAAAAGACCTGGCTGCAGGCAAAGGGTGGCGGTGGAATTGCCCTTATTCAGGAAACTCTTGACTATTTGAATAATTCAGAAAATAATAAACAGAATAAGACTTTGTATTTTGGTTATTTCACAGCAGGCGGAGGTCTTTCATTCATGTTTATTCCATCACATATGTTTATGATGGAAGTAGGAGCAGATTTTTATAATCTGTTTATACCAGATACCAACATTGGAATTTTAAATCCTTATATAGCAATAGGATTACAATTCTAATTTAAGGGAGAATGAGAAAATAAATGCGTGAAATACTAAAACGTACAAAAACAAAGCTTTCTCTTTTTATCATCTTTCTTCTATTATTTATACTATCCGGCTGTGAAGGCTTTAATTTTAATGATATCAATTTCGGCGGCGATTTACGAACTCAGCTCAAAGAAGACTTAAAGGTTACTTATACCTTTTATGAGTATGCTGATATTAATTCAATGCACGAGGAAAGAATCTTCCAGACCGGAAAAACCGTTTCGGAATCTTCCTTCCCAAAATATGAACACGAAGACACCCTGCTGGTTGGCTGGAATTATTTACGCAACACAACCACCGGTAATACTACAATGCCTTCAAACTTCAGTTTAAACCGCAAGGGCTACATAGGCTCCGTAAAACCAGGTAACTCCCCGGAAAGTCTCTACGCTGTCTGGAAAAAGAAGTGTACCATTACCTTTGTTTCTAACTGGCCTGGCATAGATATTCCACAACAGATTTTACCGGAAGGCGACACAATTGAACAACCAAGATTTGAATATCGCCAGGGAAATTTCCGTTTCTGGGGCTGGTATACTGATGCAGAACTTACTACTTTCTGGAGTTATGACACACCTGTAACTGGGGATGTGACACTTTACGGAAGATGGCAGGAAGTCCGAACTATTAAATATTATAAGAACGATGGCTCAAACGAATATCGCGAAATGGAATATGGAGTAGATTGGACTAATAGAATCGATGGATGTATGTTTGCTCGAAACGGCTACGGCTTTGTCGGTTGGTCTGAAAGTCCAAATGGAAATAAGCAAAATAACTATGATCCGGGAACTGGGTTTGATCCTCTGACTGATATTCCAAATAATCTTACACTTTATGCCGTCTGGTCTACAGATATTGTAACTATAACCTATATAGACTCAACCGGAACATTTGGTAACAAAATTGCAACTTATGGCCGGGGTGCCAATGTACAGATAGGTTATGCAATAAATGAAGAACGTAACTGGTATGAAATGTTAGGAAATTCATGGCAGCAGGAAGGTCTATATATTGCCGGATATTCAGCTTCGTCAACAAGACCTGCAAATTTTGAATATGATGCAGGTGGAGGCTTTGATTCTGATGGTGATGGTAATAGAGATACAAATTATCTTACTATTACAGGAAATATGACTCTCTACGTATACTGGCAGGGAATAAGTTTCTTTGTAGATTACAAATACTATGATGAATATGATTACCCAGTAACCCATACTGTACAGACTGTAGAATGGAATGAATGTGCAGTTCCTCCAACAACAGAACCTACATTTACAGGTAAAGTTTTTGATGGCTGGTATCGTGCAACATGGATTAGTACAGGTGAAAGCACCGGTGAATGGGTAATTAGTTCTACTCCATTTGATTTTAATACAAGATTTAATAGAACTAATTTCCCTAATGTAAGTGGAATCACCCTCTTTGCCAAATTCTCCGACGCCGGACATGCGGGTGCGGGAATTGTAAGCTTTACTCAGGTTGGTGAAAGCGATATTACTGTTGGGGTAGACGAAACAATAGGACCAAATCAGATTCGCTTTACAGCACCACTTTATAGTGGAGAAGATGCTTATTATCACTGGTATCTGAATGATATTCAAACTGGTGAAACCTTAAATTATATTACATTTAATTATTCAGACTGGGCTCCTGGTATATATGATGTCCTCTTAATTTGCAGCGATGGAACTCACGAATATTCTTTCCAGGGTAAGATACAAAAGAATTAGGAGGGGAGGTAAGAAATGAAAGCATTAATGAAATCTAAAATCAAATTACTCTTTTCTCTTATTATTCTTTTTGCAGCTCTTACAGGCTTTGTATTTACCTCTTGCGAAAACTCTATTCAAAATAATCAGGCAGTAGAAGAGACTGGCGGAGAAAGCTCTGCGGGTCAGGCAGCGTCTTCAGAAAATCCGGAATCCGGTTTAATAAAAATTGTTGTTGATAATTTTCAGAATGACGCAAGAACTGTTCTTCCTGATATTGATACAGCAAACATTGTATCATTGTCTCTCAGCGGAACTCAGGGCTCAAATACAAAAAGCTTAGGCAGCTGGACCAGCGTTCCGGCAATGATTTCTGACACAATAGAGCTTAAAACCGGAGCCTGGAGCCTTACCCTTACAGCCCTTCTTAATAACGGCGTAACCTTTACGGCAACAACTCCCGCTACTATAACAGGTACCGGCACACAGACTGTAAACTTTTCACTTTCTACTACAGCAACTCAGGGCGGCGTGTATTTGAAAGTATCTTATACAGGTACCGCCCAGGCCGCAACCTATCAGCTTTATCAGTGGACAAGTGGCGTTCAGGGGGCATCTATAAACAGCGGAGACCTTACCTTAAATACAACTAATCACGAAGTTGTTTACGAACGACCCGCTACCGGTTCAACAGCCCTTGCAGAAGGAAACTACCGTATCATCATCAACTTTTGGGGTGATGAAAATAAAACTGTTTTCCTTAATTCCTACAGCGAAATCATAAGAATTAAAGGCGGCTTTACAAGTTATGCCGACGACCGCACTATAGAACTTAACAGCATGTATACAATTACATACATGAACGGCGGTTTAACTCCTGCAACTCTCGCAGGTAATCCGGCTTCTTCTCTTGTAGAAAAATATTCAGCCCGTTCAACTGCAATTACCCTGCCAGCCATGGTGAGAGAAGGCTATGTTTTCGACGGCTGGTTTACAAACTCTGCTTGTACAGGTACACCCCTAAGCACCTTTGAAATTACTTCTTCAACAACGCTGGAACCTAAAACCTTCTACGCAAAATACCGCAAAATCTGTTATTTGACTTATATCATTTCGTCAGGTGAAGATGCAGAAATAAATCTTGACGACCTCACACCAGCACAGAAAACTACTTATGGAATTCCGAATTTGCCGGAAAACCATACAGAGGGCGAAACAACAGACCTCCCGGTTCTGAGTTTTACAGATGGCGAATCTACACCACATACAGTTCCTTTCGACGGCTATCACTATGGTAACCTAACTGCCGCGGGACCGGCACTCACTGGTACAGGTGCTTCTCAAAAATATGTAATTGGTGCAAATGACCTTTCAGACAATACAACAATTTACATTAAGGTAAACCCAATTAACTCCTATGTAGATCCAAATGCTGAAAGCGATACAGTTCTTGCCTTTAACGTTTCAACCCCGGCAAAAACTGTTTCCGCTGCAAAAGGCTGGCTTAAGGGTGCTGCCTCAACAAATAATCCAAAGCTTTATGTAAAAGGCCCTGTAAAAACTGCGGCCGATGTTGAAGCTTTATCTAGCCTCACAAGTACAGCTTATGGTAATGCAATCGTAATGAGACACAGCTCATTAACAGACGGAAATGTTGTAAATTTTGTTTCCGGAACCGCAAGTCTTCAAAATGTTACTATTGATGGTGGCGCAAACTGGGGAGCTAATCATGCAGCAGATTATGTAAATGAAAGTTCAAATACAGGTATTACAGCAACTGCAGGTATTTTATCTGTTGGAAGATATGCTACCTTAAATATGACTAATGTTACACTCCAGAATAATCACAATAGTAAATCTTCTGGTAAAACAATTACAATAGTGGGTAGTGCAAGCATGAATTCCTGTACAGTAACTGATTGTAAAGCAGCTGAAGGTGGCGGAATTTATGTAACAGATAATTTATCTATTGAAGATTCTACAATCTCTTATAATTATGGAACCTCGGAGGGTGGAGGTCTTAAGGCACTAACAGTTACTCCTGTCAGTGTAAAAGGAACCACCTTTATAGGAAATAAATCAGCAGATGGTGGTGCAATTTATAATGAGGGTGGCTTAATCCTGGAGGACTGTACTTTCACTTCTAATATTGTAACTGGAAATGGAAGAAATATTTATCATTTAGGTGATTTACAGTTTAAAGGCGAAATTACCTTTAATGATAAGACCTCTAATGATATTTATTATGATAATTCAGAAACCGATACTAATCCAATTACTTTCAGTTCCTTTACTGCTACGGGAACGGGACTGCCGCAAACAATTACTGCTGCAAACTATTATTCAGGCCCAGAGTCTGCAAAGGTTTACAACCGTCAGGTATTTGATTTCTCAACCTTCTCAACAAATACAACTCTGATTAATACAATTTTAGGCTACTTCGAACTTAGAAATGCAGATTACGTAATTGATAATTCCGGTATTATAAAACCAATCCCAGGAACTATAAACGTAACCCCGGGCTTCCCGGGCAATTATGTCTGCAAGTGGAGCCAGACCGTAAGCGGCTCAAGTCGCACAATCAATATTACAGTAAAAGATCTTAGTGGAGCCTCAATTTGGCCGGGAACTACAGCACCTGCTATTCTTTCTGATTCAATTGAAGTTGGCATTTACGAAGGTGCCGATTATGTAAAGACTGAAAACACCTTAAGCTTTACATACCCGACCTACCTTGATCCACCAAGCGGAACTCCATTCTATGTTAAGTTCAATATTAAAGTTGATGATACAACAGCTTACAGTTATGACTACTGGCCGGAAGGTGGAGTAACTTATGTCGGAACAGGACTTATTCAGGCTCCTCAATCTACTTTTGATGGAAGTTCAGCTGTTACAAATTCAAGTGTATTTATTAGTGGAAGAAATATAGGAACTATAAAGAGCCTTATTGCCAGCGATCACGAAGTTACCCAGGGTGAATATACAACTTATTGTAAATACGGTGTTGCTCAACCTTCTGGAACTTATGGCGAAGGTCCGAATTACCCTGCATACAATGTAAACTGGTATGATGCAATTATTTACTGTAACCTTAAGACAATAAATGACCCTGAATTAGGGCTTGAGCATTGCGTTTATTCACTTGGTGGAGATAAAGATCCTAGAAACTGGGATTATGATGGAAGAGATACAAGCGACGGAAAATATTGTGGTCCTTCTACAAATAATGCTGAATGGAATGGAATAACCTTTGACCAGAATGCAGATGGCTGGCGTCTTCCAACTGAAATTGAATGGGAATATCTTGCACGAGGCGGAAAACTTAGTGGAACACAGACAATCTATAGCGGAAGTAACACTGTAGATGATGTCGCATGGTATTCAACTAACAGCAGTAGTAAGACTCACGAAGTAAAAGGCTTGGCATCAAATGACCTTGGTTTGTACGATATGAGCGGTAATGTATGGGAATGGTGTTGGGACCGATATGACAGTAACATAGGAAGTGACACAAGTGCTACCGGTCCTACTTCAGGCACAAACCGAGTTTATCGTGGTGGTGGTTGGTATGATGGTGCAACTGACGTATCTAGACGTTATGCCAGCGGTCCGAATAACCCTAACGTAACTGTTGGTTTCCGTGTAGTCCGTTCTTCAGACTAACCGTCATTGCAAGGAGCGTAGCGTTCCCTGAGCGGAGCCGAAGGGCGACCTGGCAATCCACAAAAAAGTGGAAAAACTACTTTTTGTATAATATATTATAGACAGGAGGATTTAATATGAGATGCATAACTAAAGAATATTCAGAAATGCTTAATAATAGTCCAGCATGGAATTTTATTAAAAATACGCCTCGTCCAGATTTTACTGAGCTCGATAAGGAAGTAGCTCACTTTGAAAAATGGATAAAAAAAGAACATGAAAAAGACAGAAAATTACTGAAAAAAGGGAATTAGAAATGATTGTTGAATTTTCTGTTTATGATACAAAGGATTTTTCTGTTGAGCATCTATTAGATTCAGATGAAAATCTGAAATTAATTAAGAATTTTGAAGCTGGTAATAATGCTCATGGTCTTTGTCTTGCAAAATATGTTGGTGTAAGTGCAATTTATATTTATGCTTTACCGGAAGAAAAACTTATGAAGCATTATAAAAAAATGGGATTCTCCAGACTTCCTCCAGAACCGGAAAAGTTTTTACAAAATCATGTTAAACCAAAATATGATAAAGATTGTATTTTTATGTATCAGATACTAGGATAAAAAATGAAAATGACAATAAACCAAAAAAAGAAAAATCGACTTTCTCTTTTTTTACTGATACTCTTTAGTATTGGTTTACTTTCCATTTCTTCCTGCGAATTATTTACATCAACAGATTTAGAAGAAAATCTTACAGAATCAATAAACGAAACAAGTACAAACAGCAATGAAGAGAGAACCTTAAAAATTATTGTAACCCCTCGTTTTACTACTTCTTCCCGCTCCGCTGCTTTATCCAGATCTGCATATCCGAACTTTGCTGCTGAACTTGCTAATTTTGAGTTTTATGCAGTCTGTTCTGACACCTTTGGAGAGGCAAGTGCAGATTACGATTCTTCAGAAGGCACTTTGTCTTTTACAATTCAAAGTGCTTCTTTTACAAATAAAACCATTGATTTTTTTGCAAGAGATAAAACAAGTCATAAAGAATTATTATACGCAAAAAAGGAAAATGTATCTTTTACAATTGGTTCAGACCAGGTAATAAATACAACTCTGTATTTTCTGGAATATACTACTGCCACAGGAAGACCTGCCGACAATCCTGCTCCAAACGGCAAAATAAGTCTTGAAGTTTCTGCACCAAGTGGAAGTAAAGTTGTCTGTAATATTTATGACTCAAGTGCCACCCCGGTTCTTGTAAGTGGTGCAGCAGATTCTGGTATGGCTATAGAAATAAGTGGCAGCATAGATAATGCCCGTTCA
>CAMNGG010000355.1 GCA_946537975.1 uncultured Treponema sp.
AAGACGCTTAAAGGCATCTTCGCCAAAATAGCGGGAGTGGGCTTTTTCGCCATGAAGAACCATAACGGCACTCTGGATTTCTTCGGCATAGGCAAGAAGTTTTGTATTCAAAAGAGAAGTTGCAGCAGTAACATTCCAGCCCCCATTTGAATTGAGACTTCTCTCGTGATAACCGCGTGGAGTTTTGTAGTAGTCGTAATAATCCTTTACAAAATAGGGAGCATCTTCCGGCAGAGGATCTACAACTCCGCCGCCAAGCTTATAAGTACCGCCAGCCTGAACTGCCTTAAAATCTTCGATGCGTTGTGCCATAAGAGCCTTGCGGGCCTGGTGTCTGGCTTCTGCATTATTTGCGCTGTCAAAATATCCGTTGGCAGTAACACGGCTCATATCGTACATTGTACTTGCAACTGTTGCCTTAATTCGGGTGTCGATTGCCGCTGTATTAATTGCCATGCCGCCCCAGCCACAGATTCCTATAATGCCGATTTTTCTGGGTCGATATTTTCGCAGGTTGAAAGAAAATCTACTGCTGCCATAAAATCTTCGGTGTTGATGTCGGGACTGTTCATGTAGCGGGGCTCTCCGCCAGATTCTCCTGTGTAGCTTGGATCAAAGGCCAGGGCGATGTAACCGCGGGAAGCCATCTGATTTGCATAAAAGCCGGAAGACTGTTCCTTTACCGCACCAAAAGGGCCAGAGATTGCCAGGGCCGGAAGCTTTTCTGCTTTGTCATCCTGAACTTGTTTCAGGATCTCTTCTGGGGTGTAGAGGTCTGCTGCAAGTTCAATTCCAAAATGATTGCGGAAGGTTACGGTTGTCCGTTTTACTCCCTGGGCTAATTCAAAAGTGTAATGCTCGTTTGTTCTATCAATTTTTGCGAGATTTGGATTCATCTTTTCCTCCTGTGGATTTGGGCGTTCCCCTTCGGGTCGCTATGTCCGCCCTTCGCTAACGCTCACCGTCCTCACTTCGTTGCGGTCGGCAAGGGGCTCCCAGCGCTAACGCATTTTTTTAGTAACGTTGTGTCACTTAACAAAAGTGTATGACATATCTGGTGACTTGTCAACACTAAAATGTGATTTTAGTGACAAAAAGTTGCTTATTGCAAAAATCCTAAAATATACCATATTTTAATCTCAATATTCTTACCTTTCTATATATTTCTAGAAAAAAAGCCAATCTCATGATATACTGTATAAATTAATAGGAAAGTTATGTCAGATATCGGCTATTCAGAAAAGGATTTTGAAAATTACATTGTTAGCCTGCTCTCCTCAAAAAGTGGTTACATCCATGGAAGTAACAATGATTATAATCCTCAAAAATCGATTCTGGCTCAGACTTTTATTTCTTTTGTAAAATCTACACAACTTGATAACTGGACTTGCCTTTGTGATAAGTTTGACACAGAGCAGGAAGCAGAAGAAAAACTTATAGATGAACTGATTGCTTCTAGAAAATCGCAGGGCACTCTGGACCTGCTTCGAAAAGGTTTTACTTTTCGTTCCATCCAGTTTGATACAGTCTACTGGAAACCGGAAAACAATTTAAATCCCGAAACTATAGATCTGTATAATAAAAATATCTTCACAGTAATAAATCAGCTGATTGGAGATGCAGGCAAATCTGTACATACCCCAATTCCAGACATTGTGCTATTTATAAATGGAATCCCTGTTGTAACAGCAGAATTAAAATTTGAATTGCAGGGGCAGGGCTATGGCGAAGCAGAAGCACAGTATAAACTGCGGAGTCTCTCTGAACCTTTATTCAAATTCAAAACTGGTCCTCTTGTTCATTTTGCCGTTGATACAACAAATGCTTCAATGACAACAAAGCTTTCAGGTGCAGGAACAAACTTCTTGCCTTTTAATCTTGGAAGTAATGGAGCAGGGAACCAGGGCGGAAAGGGAAATCCAAAAGCTGCAGAAGGACATTTTGCAACTGATTATCTTTGGGAAGATGTACTTTCAAAAGACAGCCTTCTGGATATTTTACAATCTTTTGTGACAATAGAAGTTGACCCAAAAACAAAAGATGAAACTTTGATTTTCCCTCGTTATCATCAGCTGGATGTTGTTCGAAAACTTTTGAAAGATGTTGAAATAAACGGCTCAAAGAAAAATTACCTTATTGAACACAGTGCAGGTTCAGGAAAATCAAATACAATTGCCTGGCTTGCATTCCATTTGAACAATCTTTATTTTGCAGGAAAGAATGAAAAAGTTTTTGATACAATCATTGTTCTAAATGACCGCCGCGTTCTTGATAAACAAACCCGCAATACAATCATGTCTTTTAATCCAAAAGATGGTACGGTAAAAATTGCAAAAAAATCATCTGACATAACCGACTTTATAAAACTTGGTAATGTAATTATCATAAGCACAATTCAAAAGTTTCCTTTGATTTATAAAGAGCTTGAAGAACTCAAAGCACAAAACCCAAACCGCCGTTTCGCAGTTATTGCTGATGAAGCGCATCAGTCGCAGACAGGCACTGCTGCCGGTAAGGTAAAAATAGGACTTGGCTCAGATGCTGAAAGTCAAATAAAAGCAGAAGACCAAGATGATATTCCTGAAGAAGGTGATGCAACAGATGAAGAGCAGGAAAAAATCTTGCGTCAGGTTGCAACCGGTAAACAGTCGAACATGAGCTTCTTTGCTTTCACTGCAACACCAACAGGCCAGACACTTCAGATGTTTGGAGTTCCATGTAAAGTGATTGATCCAAAATCTGGAAAAGAAGTAGACGGCTACAGACCATTCCATGTTTATTCAATGCAGCAGGCAATCGAAGAAAAATACATTCTCGATGTACTTGTAAATTATTCTACATACAAACAGTATTATAATCTTCGAATAAAAAATGAAGATGATGACAATCAGTATGATTCTAAAACAATTTATGGCATGGCGGCAAAATATGTTGCAGAACATGAACATAGAATTTCTAAAATTACTGATGTTATAATAGAACACTTTGAACAGACAGGATGTAAAACCATAGATGGCAAAGGCAAGGCTATGGTTGTTAGCTCTTCCAGAAAAGAAGCCGTTTTATATGCCCGCACTTTGCGAGATAAGCTTTCTCAAAAAGGTCATTCAAACTGGGGGGTGTTAGTTGCATTTTCTGGTGACATTGACGGAAAGACAGAAAGCCAGATGAATTCCTTCCCGATAAATCCTCTGGCAGACGAAGGCACCGAAATTTCAGAAAACCAGACACCAGAAGCCTTCAAACAGGACAAATACCGCTTTATTGTTGTAGCAGATAAATATCAGACAGGCTTCAGCGAAAAGCTTTTGAGTGTAATGTATATCGATAAGCCTTTGCACAATATAAAGGCTGTTCAGACTTTAAGCCGCCTGAACAGAACAATGGCAAACGAAGCAAAGATTGCAGAACGAGACTGTTTTATTCTTGATTTTGTAAACGACAGAGAAGAAATAAAAGAAGCCTTCCAGACCTATTACGGAAAGATTGAGCTTGAAGGTGAATATACAATAGAAGAATTAAACGCGCTTAAAGTAAAAATTGACAAATATGCAATCATCGAAGAAGCAGAAATTGAGCAATACATTCAGATTCTAAATGAATTAGTTGCAAAAAATGCAGATCTTACTAAAGATAACATTGCGCAAAAAACAATGAATCTCGTTTCAGACTTTGTTGCCAGATTCAAAAAACTTAAAGATGAAGATAAAAAAGAGTTTAAGCACAAGTGCATCCGCTATGTAAAAATCTTTATGTTCCTGCAGAATATTCAGAATATAAAAGATGCACCGCTGGTAAAGCTTGGGCTTTATTTACGGCTCATAAATCCTCTTTTGCGCATCAAATATATCAATCCTCCGGAAGTGATTAAATCTTCAGATATCCGAAGACTCATAGAACTTTCTGATTATAAGATTGATTTTGAAATGACAGAAGCAATCCGCCTTGTAGCAGATGCTGGTTCTATTGTTCAGCCAAGCCCAGACGGAGGCACCAAAGAGCCTCCAAAACCGGCTCCTACAACAGTTCAGGAAATGGTAAGCAGAATTAACAGCCGTTTTGGAACAGACTTTACAGATGAAGATATTGTACCTGCCCTAAGTGCCTTTAAGAAGAGTTTTGCTGCTGATAAGGAATTCTGCAATACAGGACTTTTAAAACAATATCCAAAATATGAACTCAAGTATAATGGTAATGATGGCCTGACAGTATTTGTAAACACTGCCTTGTCATCACCAGAAATTACTGATAAAGTTCGCGATGTTCTTACATCAAATGAAGAATTTTTATATTCATTCAAAGACGAAATCAGAATGCCAATTTACGAGCATCTCACACATAAATTACACATAGCATAAAAAGGAAATAAAAATGTCACTTACATCGAATGTTACTGAAAAAGCAAACCTCCTTTGGAACATTGCAGAAAAACTAACAGGCTCATATAAACCTCACGAATACGGCCTTGTAATTTTACCGCTCACCGTTATCCGCCGATTTGACTGCATTCTTGAACCAACACACGAAAAAGTTCTTGCAAAAGCCAAAGAAATTGAAAAAATGCCGGAAGCTATCAAAAGCGTTCAGTTTCAGCAGATTACAGGACATCCTTTTTACAACACATCAAACTTTACTATTAAAACTCTTGTAGAAAATCCAAATCAGATAAACAAAAATTTTGAAAACTATCTTGATGGATTTTCTGCAAATATACGCGAAGAAATAATCGCTAAGTTCAATTTTGCAGAACAACTCAAACGCCTTAAACAAAAAGACCTGCTTCTTATAGTGCTTCAGGAATTTGTAAGCGAAAAAGCAGACTTCAGCCCTAAGAAAATCAGCAATATCGAAATGGGTTATATTTTTGAAGAATTGATTAGAAGATTCTCCGAAGCTCACAACGAAGATGCCGGACAGCACTACACTCCGCGCGAAGTAATTGAACTTATGACAGAACTTTTGTTTATTGATGATGAAGATATCCAGAAGAAAAAAGAATGTTCAAAATCAATTTACGACCCGGCCTGTGGAACCGGCGGAATGCTCAGTGTTGCAAGTGAATATATAGAAAGCCGAAATCTTCCTGTCACACTGGAAAGTTATGGACAAGAAATTAATGACGAAACATACGCAATCTGTAAGGCAGACATTCTTATAAAAAGCAAAGACGGCAAGCAGGCAGAAAATATCCGTAACGGAAACACCCTGAGTGATGATAAATTTCCAAAACTCACTTTTGACTATATCTTAAGTAATCCGCCGTTTGGCCGTGAATGGAAAAATGAAAAAGCTGCTGTAGAAAAAGAAGCCGACTTAGGAGAAAACGGACGCTTTGGTCCAGGCCTTCCAAAAATCAGCGACAGCCAGATGCTCTTTATGATGAACATCATTGCCAAGATGGATAAAGAAAATGGCAAGGCGGCGGTAATTCACAACGGTTCACCACTTTTTACCGGAGATGCCGGAAGCGGAACAAGCAATATCCGTAAGTATATTCTGGAACACGATTTACTTGATGCAATCATAGCACTGCCAAATGATATTTTTTACAACACAGGAATTGCTACCTATATCTGGATTTTCAATAACAGAAAATCAGCAGAACGAAAAAATAAAGTTCAGCTCATAAATGCAAACTCCCTTTTTGAAAAACGCCGCAAAGCTCTTGGCAACAAGCGTAACGATATTTCAGAGGCAAACATCAAACAGATTGTAGAGCTTTATAACAAGTTTGAAGAAAACGAACTGAGCAAAATTTTTGATACAAAGGATTTTGGCTACACGACAATTACTGTAGAACGCCCTCTCAAAGATGAAAAAGGCGAGCTTGTTCTAAAGAACGGAAAAAAGCAGCCGGATTCAAGTCTGCGAGATACAGAAAATGTTCCTCTCAAAGAAGATATAACAGAATACTTCAAACACGAAGTTCTTCCTTTTGCCCCAGATGCCTGGATAGACGAAAAGAAGAATGTAATAGGCTACGAAATTCCATTTACAAGATATTTCTACAAATACGAAGCACCAAAGCCAAGCGCCAAGATTATGGATGAAATAAAGGAACTGGAAAAAAATCTTGCTGGCAGCCTTACAGAAATTTTTGGAGAGTAAAAAATGACGAAAAAAGATTATTTGACAATACAACAAAAATGCACTATCTTAAAAGTAAGAAAACCTTGCACGCCTCTAGATACCTTTTATGGTCTCAATGCGCACCCAGCGAGGTTCTTTTTTTGTCTGGAAACTGCTTCAGATTTTAAAGGAAGGCACAGATGAGCAAAAAGCAGTACACCAAACCGCCGCTTCCTTTAGATGAACAGGCCCAATTACTTCTCGATCGTGGCTTAAAAGGTATTTCAAAAAGAGAACTCATTCAAAAACTCGGAAATATAAATTATTACAGACTTCGTGGCTATACATATCCTTATCAGAATAATGATGTAGATAATACTCCGTTTCTTCCAAATTCTAAGTGGGAGTTTATTTGGAATGATTATATTTTTGATTCCAAATTGCGAAACCTTGTTACGGATGCTCTAGGACATATTGAAGTTGCATTAAGGACTCAACTTGAGCTGGAAATGTCTTTGGCTCACGGTTCAAGATGGTATACAGATTTAACTCTTGCTTATGATGAAGATCTATTCAATAAAAATCTTGAAGAATTAAAAGGACATTGGAATCGTTCCAGGGAAATATTCAAGGAACATTATGAAACTGAATACGACAACTCATTGCCACCGCCAGCGTGGATGATTTTTGAAACTACAACATTTGGTACAGTCTCAAAAATTTATTCAAACATAAAAAAAGAGCTTCCTGCTAAAACAAAAATTGCAAATTATTTTGGATTCACAAAAGCGTCTGCAAAAGTTTTTATAAGCTGGATGCAGCATTTAAATCTTGTAAGAAATATCTGTGCACACTATTCACGACTATTTAGTAGAAGTTTTATTGTCCGACCAATGCTTCCGACATCTAAACCTGTAAAGTGGGTAAATGATGTTCCAGCACAAGATAGAATTTATATATCAATCTGTATAATTACATATTTCTTGGATATCTGTGCTCCAGAGTTCAATTTCAGAAAGAACTTAAAAGAAGTTATGTCTATGTGCCGCCCAGCGCAACTGCCTTCTATGGGATTCCCTGCCGACTGGAAAAATCAGGATTTATTTATGGAGGCCTCAGAATGATAAAGATGAAAAACAGCGGCGTAGAATGGATAGGCGAAATTCCTGAGGAGTAAAATATGGCAAAGTTTACAGTAAAAGATACAGAAATTACAGTCGTAAAAATAAAGGATGAAGATTATCTTTGTCTTACAGATATGTTAAAAGCCAAAGATGGGGATTTTTTTATTACCGATTGGCTTAGAAACAGAAATACTCTTGAATATATAGGAATTTGGGAAAAAGTATATAATCCAAGTTTTAATTATGGCGAATTCGCCATAATTAAAAGTCAGGCCGGATTAAACAGTTTTAAAATCAGTGTAAAGGAATTTGTAGAAAAAACAAATGCAATAAGTATTCAGGCAAAAGCAGGACGATATGGTGGAACTTATGCACATAAAGACATTGCATTTGAATTTGCAATGTGGATAAGTCCTGAATTTAAAATCTATATTGTAAAAGAATTTCAGCGGCTTAAAGAAGAAGAACAAAAACTGCTTGGATGGTCTGCAAAACGAGAATTAGCAAAAATCAATTACAGAATACATACAGATGCTATTAAGCAGAATCTTATTCCTCCAGAGCTAAGTCCAGCTCAAAAATCATTTGTATATGCAGATGAGGCCGACATGCTTAATGTTGCCATGTTTGGTATGACAGCAAAACAATGGCGTGAAGCAAATCAAGATCTAAAAGGAAATATTCGAGATTACGCTACAATTAACCAGTTAATCTGCCTTAGTAATATGGAAAATCTGAATGCAGTTTTTATAAATGATGGAATGCCACAAAGCGAACGACTTGAAAAACTGAACAAAATCGCAATTCAACAGATGAAAGTACTGGAAAACATCGAAGACAAAAATCTTCTTACGGACGGCAACAAATGAAAAATAGCGGCGTAGAATGGATTGGCGAGATTCCTGAGGATTGGGAAGTTTACAGAAATAAAAATGCATTTGTTTGTAATAAAGAAATTGTTGGCAAAAATTCGAATAATACACAACTCTTATCATTAACAACAGGTGGTATTAAATGCAAAGATATAAATAATGCAGAAGGAAAACTCCCTGAAAGTTTTGATACATATCAATATGTTAAAAAGAATGACGTTGTAATGTGTTTGTTTGATCTTGATATGTCAGCTGTTTTCTCAGGCCTCAGCCAATATGATGGAATGATATCCCCTGCATATAAAGTGTTATCTTGCCAAGATAGAGCAAATCCTCTTTTTGTTCATTACTGGTTTTCATATATTTTTGATGGACGAAAATTCAATCACTATGCAAAAAATATTCGATACACTTTAAATTATGATGAATTTGCAACACTACCAATCCTACTTCCTCCAAAACCTACCCAACAGTGCATTGCCTCATATCTGGATAAAAAATGCAGCAAAATAGAAGAAACAATCCAGAACCAGCAGCAGGTAATAGAAAAACTAAAAGCCTACAAACAATCCCTAATCACCGAAGCCGTCACCGGCAAAATCAAAATCCAGAACGAAATACCAGATTTTAAATATTGTAATCTTGGTTTTATAGCTGAATTCAAAAATGGATTGAATTACAACGCATCAGATTTTGGGACTGAAGTTAAGTTTTTAGGTGTTGGAGATTTTCAGAATTATTTTGTACTAAATGATGAAGCAATGTTTTCAAATATAATTACTGATACAGAAATTGAAGATGATTATTATCTTAAAAACGGAGATATTATTTTTGTTCGTTCCAACGGAAGTAAAGAATTAGTTGGTAGAGCAATTATGGTAGATAATATCGATTTCAAAGTTACTTATAGTGGCTTTTGCATCCGCTTAAGAAATAAGGAACCAAAAAAAATTAACAGTAAGTTTTTACTTTATTTTTTTAGAAGTGATTACTTTAGAAGTGAATTACAGCGTTTAAGCCAAGGCTCAAACATTTCAAATATTAATCAAGATTTATTGTCACACATTAAGATTCCTCTAGTTGATATACGATTCCAAGAAAGTGTAATTGATTTACTTAATAAAAAATGCACCGCCATCGACACAGCCATAGAACAAAAACAAAAGCTAATAGAAAAACTAACAGAATATAAGAAGTCCCTAATTTACGAATGTGTAACCGGGAAAAAGGAGATATAAATTATGGAAAAGAAAATTTATACTCTAAGAAAGTACGTATCTGGATCTGTGTATGATTTAGAAAATTTATCGAAACAACAAATAAATTGTGTAGCTCCAAAACTTTTTAATGATCCCATTGATACATATTTTTATTATAGTGATTCAGATTGTTTTTCTGAGAGTAAGAAAATATTAACTAAAGAAATAATGGATACAATTAGAATTAGTTGTTTTATAAATCATCAAAATATTTTAAGAAAAAGAAAAAGTAATAAATTAACTCCTGCTGAAATACTTATGTGGACGCATTATGCAAATTCACATAAAGGAATTTGTTTCGAATATGAAGTTCCAGCTGAAAATTTTGATTATTTGGATAAACAGCCATTTGACGATACAAAAACATATTTGGCTAATATTAATTATCAACCAGAGTTAGCCACTGATTTTGAATCTGTGTTTTCAAAAACTGAAGATGTATCTTATTCTGCTAAAGAATTTGAACAACTTCTCAGAACCTGTTTTTTTACAAAAGATAAGTCATTTGAATATGAAGATGAAATGAGATTATTAACATATACAAAAAATGCAGAAAACAATTATCAACCTCTTACATTTAATTATTTAAAGAAAATTGTGTTTGGTAAAAGATGTGATTCTGATATGAAATATTTAATAAATTGCATTAATAAACAAGTATATTCAAGTAAATTAGAATTATATGAAATAGATAACCATTTTACGGAGGTAAAATATAATGACAGATAAAATCAATAGACTTGCATATCTGAACTCTCTCGATGAAAACAAGAAACCCTTGGATCTATTACTAGAAATAATAGAAATTGAAAGTTACAAATATAAATTTACCCAGCTTGGAATTAAATCCACAGATGGAAAATCTATAAAAGATATAATTAAAGATAAATATAATATTGAGATAGAAGATTATATTTTAACAAAATGGATTAATGATAAATTTTGTTTAGAAAATAATAAAATAAGATTGAGAAATAAAAATGGCAGCGAAAGTTTAGACAATAAAATCGAAAAAATAGAAGCTGGTGAAAAAATATTTTTAGAACAAGTATCTGAAATAAGAAATGATTTTATTAAATTTGCTAGCGAGAAATTTAATATCAAATATAACAATGAGCAATCTAAAAATATTTTTAATGAGTATATTTATACTGTTGCTCAAGAAAAAAATGTAGAATCCAAAGATTCTAAAGATTATTTTGTTTTTCAAAAGTATCTTTCCTATTTATATGAAAATAACCTAAAAGCGTTAGAAATAATTGAAAACTTCGGAGTTGCTAATCAGATTCAGGACTTAGTTTTAAATGGTGATACAGATAAAACTAATTTCTTAAATGGTTGTATTATTTTTTTGGATACTCCAATCATTATGAAAAGATTAGGTTATGATGGTCTTGAGTTATCCGATATTTATGAAAGCTTTTTTTCTGATCTTACAAAAGCTGGCGCTACTTTAAAGATTTTTACACATACGTTTGAAGAATTGTGGGGTATCCTTTTTAATTTTAAGCGTTGTGTTTCTCAAAATATTTTTGATGCAAAAGGTGTAAATACATTTCTAAAAGCTCGAAAACAATTTATTACAGAAAGAAAAATAGAATTATCACTTTCAAAAGAAATAATTCAAAAAAATATTGAAAATATAGGAATTGAAATTTTTGATATATCAGACGATGATAATTTAGAAAATGCTACAGATTATTCAGAATGGAATTTCGATCCTGATGCATATCGTAAACATGTAATTAAAACTGATGAAAATTATGAAAAATATAAAACTCGTCTTGAGAAAGATATACAATCTATATCCGCAGTATCAAGATTGAGACAGAGAAATAAAATAACAAAAATTGAAAATTTTGAAGATGGAAAATATTATTTACTAGTTGATAATTATGCTTTAGTAAATGCAATAAAATCTTATTATAAAGAAAAAGAAGAACGAAATAAAAAAAACGAACTATTGCTTGAAAACACAATCATTTTTAACCTTTGGCAAAATTTATCTAATAATGGAAAACTAAATAAGGCATTATTTAGAAGTAAATGTTTTGCTTTGAACACCATAGATGATAATTTTAAGGATGCTCTATATAGAGAAGCAAGACGTATTGAAGCATATAATGCTGAAGTAGAAATTAATCAACAGTTAATTAATGATCCAACTTTGGAAAATGAAGTTTTTGCAGAAACTATCAAAAACAATAAAATGGATAAAGAATATATTTCTAAAACATTGCTCAATTCTATTTCTCAAAAAGAACTTCAAGACAAAGAGGTAATTGAAAAACAAAAAGAGGAATTACAAAATAAGGATTTTGAACTTAAGAAAACTCAGACAGATTATAACAAATTAATTAGTGAATATGAACAAAGCCAAGATATTCACAAAAAAAATATGGCAGATCAAATAGAAAAAAGTAAAAATGATTCAAACAATGCTGTAATCAATTCTCAAATATCAACATTATTAAGTACAATAAATCATATTAGTAAAAGTTTCCTTACAAAGATTCAGTTTATATTTAAAAAAATGAAAAATAAAAATTTGAATAAAAAGGAATTTTTATGGAATAAGGCATGCTCCATAACCGGCATAAATATTGAATACAATGAAGAATATATAAAAGGAGATATATAGTTTTATGCACGGAGAAGCCAAACTTTTACTAAAATTCCTCGATGGTTCTGATAACCGCTATATCATTCCGGTTTATCAGCGTAATTATGACTGGCGGCCAAAACAGTGTGAGCAGCTTTTTAATGACCTTGTTCAGATCATTAAGAAAGACCGCAAGACTCACTTTTTTGGCAGTATTGTTACTTCTTCGGCAAATAAAGGAGGCAAGTCTGACTATCTTGTAATTGACGGCCAGCAAAGAATCACTACTATTTCTATTCTTTTTACTGCAATGGTAAATCTGATGAAGTCTGGAACTGTTGCAGCAGAAGATAAACGACTTGTTGAAAAGATTGAAAAGAAATTCCTGGTAGATGAATATCAGACAGAAGAACGTAAGCTTAGACTCAAGCCAATTAAAGATGACTGTGTTTCCTTTGATAAACTCATAACTAATAATCCTTCTGAATTTGTTGAAAGTTCAAACATCACTCAGAACTATCATTATTTTGAAAATCGCATTAAGAAGAATGAAATTTCCATTGATGAACTTTATGAAGCAATTTTCCGTTTGGAAATTATAGATATCTTCCTTGATAAAGAAGATAATCCTCAGCTGATTTTTGAAAGTCTGAACTCTACAGGACTGGATCTTACAGAAGCTGATAAAATCCGAAACTTTATTCTTATGGGGCTTGATGCAAAAAAGCAGGAAGAGTATTACGAAAATTATTGGAATAAAATTGAAAAATTTACTGCATATAATGTAAGCGGCTTTATAAGAAACTATCTTACTTTGATTCAAAAAAAGATTCCTAATATAAATAACGTTTATTTTACATTCAAAGAATATGTTCTTGAAAAAATGAACATAGAAAGTGCGGATGATTGTGAAGCAATTCTTAAAGACATGCTTTACTATTCTCAGATATACAACAAAATCATTACTGCAAAGAATGATCCAAAAGAAATTATTTCTTCTATTCTTTTCAGACTGAACAATATTGAAATGACTGTTAGTTATCCATTCTTGCTGGCAATGTTTGGTCATGAAGAGCGTTCGGAAATTACAGCAAACGATGTAGAAATTACATTAAAGGTTCTTGAATCTTATATTGGCCGCCGTATTATGTGCCCAAATTATACTTCAAATGCTTTGAATAAAGTTTTTTGTTCTCTGGATTCAGAAGTAATGAAGTTGAAGTCTGAAAATCCGAGCGAATCATATTCTTCAATTTTGATTTATTATCTGCTTTCCAGAAGCGGTGCTGCCGGATTTCCAACCGACAAAGAGTTTATTGATGCACTTACAAATCGTGATGTTTATCATATGTTCAAGAAAAGCCGCGAGTATCTTTTTGATCGTCTTGAAAATGGTGACACAGTTGAACGCGTAAATGTTATTGATATGATGGAAAACGGCGACTTGACAATTGAACACATTATGCCGCAAACCCTGACAGAAGAATGGAAAGCAGAGCTAGGAACTGATTATCAAAATGTCTATGACCAGAATCTTCACACATTAAAGAATCTGACACTGACGGGATATAATTCAAAATACAGTAACAGCCTATATTCAGAAAAGAAAAACTGTGAAAAAGGATTTAAAGACAGCGGCTTGAATTTGAATAAGCCTTTGCTTGATTATGACCACTGGACTATCAATGAAATGCAAAACCGTCTAGAAAAACTTATCGCACAGGCAGAACAGTTATGGCCATATCCTAAAACTGACTTTGTTCCAGCAAAAAAAGAAGATGATGAAGTTTCTTTAGATGATGATGAAATTCTGACCGGAAGAACTCTTGTTTCATATTCCTATGGAAACGTGAAAGAACGCGAAGTTTACTCGTGGGTAGAAATGTTCACTGATGTAATAAAACAAATCTACGATGAAGACTCCAGCCAAATTCGAATCCTCGCTGCAGATGAAACTTACGAATATATTGTCCTCTCCAACACAGAAAAACAAGGCGACTGGTTCAAAATTGCCGATGACGTTTATCTTTACACACATAACTCAACAAATGCAAAAATAAGAATTCTTAATCGAGTTTTTGAGGCTTATGGTAAAGATAAATCGGAGCTGGTGTTTAATTTAAAGGCGGACTAAAAAATTAAATAAATTGTAAGATAATTTGAGCCAGATGTTATGGAGGTGTAAAAATGCAAATCAAGAAATCAGAAAGCCAAGATATTGAATTCAAAGAATCTTGGGATGATAAATATCTGCATTGGGTTTGTGCCTTTGCTAATACTCAGGGTGGAATCCTTTATATTGGTGTAAATGATAAGGGAACTGTTGTTGGTATTGATGATTTTCATAAGCTTTCTGAAGCTATTCCTCTTAAAATCCGGCAGTCTATGGGTCTTTTGTGTGATGTAAATATTTTGAATGATGGAGATTTACATTATCTAGAGATTATTGTTGAAAAATATAAATCTCCAGTTAGTTACCATGGCAGATATTACAAACGGGTTGGCTCAACTACTCAGGAAATAACTGGGCTTGAACTTAATGAACTGATTTTAAAAGCTTATGGAACTACTTGGGATGCTCTTGGGATTCCAAAGGTTGATATTAGTGATCTTGATGAGCGTGCATTTAAGATATTCAGGACATGGGCAATTCGAAATAACCGTTTTCGCGAAGAAGATTTGCAGATATCTAATAAGGAGCTTTTACAGAATCTGCGTATTTATGACAATGGTGAACTTTTGCGGGCTGCTGTTATGGCTTTTCATCCTGAGCCTGAAAAATGGGTAATTGGTGCTTATACAAAAATCGGATACTTTGCGAATGATGCAGATATTCTTTTTCAGGATGAAGTTCACGGTTCTTTGCTTACTCAAGTAGAAGATGCTATTGATATTATCTACACAAAATATATGAAGGCTTTAATCAGCTATAATGATATTCACCGCGAAGAGTTGTACTTTTTTCCGCGTGGTGCATTCCGAGAACTACTGCTTAATGCTTTGATTCATAAAGATTATACGCAGCCGTATCCGATACAGATTCAGATTTACAGAGATAAAATTGATATCTGGAATATTGGTACAATGCCAGAAACTGTGCAGATAAAAGATTTATATCAGAGACATCCTTCTGTTCCAAGAAATCCAAAGATTGCTGATATTTTCTTTAAGTGCGGTTTTATTGAATCGTGGGGACGCGGATATTTTAAGATTAAGAGTATCTGTGAGGAGTTTAAGGCTAGTCTTCCAGAGCCAACTGTATTAACAGGTGGACTCTCTGTTGTTTGTAATGCTTCTGAGGTTTATAGAAAACTTGCTGTTGAATATAAGGTTGATGGCTTTATTGAAAGTTCTGCAAGCACCGGACAAGTAACCGGACAAGTAACCGGACAAGTAACCGAACAAGTAAAGAAACTTATTGAATGCATGAAAGGAAAGACTTTGTCGAAGAAAGAAATCCTTGTTGCATTAGACATGAAGCATAGACCTACTTTGGAACAGGATTATATAAAACCAGCACTTGATTTGGGCTTAATTGAAATGACGCAGCCAGATTCTCCAAGAAGTCCTACACAAAAATATCGGCTTACGGAAAAAGGTATTGAATACACAAAACGGAGTTAAACTATGCACGGAGAAGCCAAGCTTTTACTAAAATTCCTCGATGGTTCTGATAACCGCTATATCATTCCAGTTTATCAGCGTAATTATGACTGGCGGCCAAAACAGTGTGAGCAGCTTTTTAGTGACCTTGCGCAAATCATTAAGAAGGACCGCAAGACTCACTTTTTTGGAAGTATTGTTACTTCTTCGGCAAATAAAGGCGGTAAGTCTGACTATCTTGTAATTGCTGGATAGCAGAGAATCACAACTATTTCTATTCTTTTTACTGCAATGGTAAATCTGATGAAATCTGAAACTATTATTGCAAAAGATAAACGGCTTACAGAAAAGATTGAAAAGAAATTTCTATTGATGAACTTTATGAAGCAATTTTCCGCCTAGAAATTATAGATATCTTTGTGAAAAAATTGGAGGAATAATACTGATGGAAATGGAAGATTTAATTCAGAAAATTAAAGAGATTTACAAATCTGCATGTAAAGAGAGATGTGAAACATGCAGGTATCGGATGTTCGCCAAAACAATATCAGAGCTAAAGATGTCTCCAGAAGTAATTAATGAGTTAACACAAGAAATGATAGAGCAGAATGAATATGAGAAGAACAGATGGACTAAGATTTTTAAACCCGTTATGGCTTATGTAGGTGCTCCAGTATTTGCAACTTATATGACTAATTGGATTCATGATAACTTCAAATGTGTAAGTGATTTTTGGTTAGGATTGTTAATAACTGCGTTAGTTTTTATCGTTGTTTATATAGTTCTCGGAGGTGGAATTGCAGCAATTATAGTGTGTATTGATACTATAAAAAATAAAAATAAACAGACTATCCGTTTATTGCAAAAGTACTCTCGTGAATTAAGATTTCAGAATTTACTAAATCATAAAGAGTAGGACAGTCTCTATTTCTCAATTATAAAATAAATAACACACCGTTGCTTATTGTCAGCTTTACTAAACTGTGCTAAACTATCCCCATGTCAGATTTTATCCGCGCAAGAAGCGACGAACACAAAGAAGAAAGACTTTCTCAAATTAAAGAGGCGACTGCAGAACTTTTTGCAAGCTGCCCTTATTCAGAAATTACCCTTACCACGATTGCGGAAAAATTGGGCTGGTCTCGCGCCAACCTTTATAAATACGTTACGACCAAAGAAGAAATCTTTCTGGAAATCTCCGCAGAAAAAATGGCTGCCTATTACAACTCTCTGCTCGCGGCTTTTCCTGAAGGTAACAATTTTACGTCAGACGTGATAACCGAAGTCTGGGCTGGAATCGTAAATGCTAATCAGGATTATATGCGCTATGTTTCCTATCTTAATCCGGTGATAGAAACAAATGTTACTGTGGAACGTCTTGCCATTTTCAAAAAGAAATATTACGACCTGGCCTATGCCTTCCGCGACAGACTTGCGCAGATGCTTTCCGTCAGCCTTGACGTCGCCTACAAAATACAGCTGGACGTGCTTTTTTATGCTTCATCAAATGCAGTCTGCTGTTACAAAAATCCCCTGGTACAGGAAGCTCTTAAGCAAATCAACATCACTCCGCCGCCAATGGACTTTTACAAGGACATGAAAGACTTCTTAAAAATGCGGCTGGCTTGGAAAGAGTAGGGGGCGGGCTTATACACCATGGTGATTACACTTAGCCTCAAAGTTTGACTGGAGCTGGCCTTTTGTAAAAAAAATATGGCGGGATGGCATGATGTCCGTTTCCGCCGTTATCAATCACTTCAGAAGAAAGGATTTTTCCGTCTTCAATCTGATAAATCTTAAAATATTGAGTCTTTCCAAAATGCTGGAAAATGTTACCTGTTTCTTTTTCGTAAGTTACTGCTACTTTCATGTTGGCCTCCAGGCTTATTTTTGCAATAAGCCTTTACAATGTAACATTAATCCGGATTTTATTCAGTGCTTTGTATCTATATACTTAAGCAATTTTTCCACTTGCTTTAAGCCATTCAATTTCGTCGTGCATTGTTTCGCGGTAACTTCTTGTTGTGTAGCCCAGTTCTTTGCGAGCCTTGCTTGAATCAAAATTGTTGTTGCGGGCAAGATTGTATACGGCAAAAGTTGTCATAAGAGGGCGTTTTCCTTTTTTCTTAGCCTGCTTTTCCATCATCTTTGCAATGAAGTTTGCAAGTTTTACAGGGATAAAGGTCTTCATTTTTTTACAGCCTGATTCTTCGCTTAAAAGGCGGGCAAAATCGCGGAAAGAAACTTCATCATTTCCAAGAATGTAACACTGACCCCTCTGACCTTTATCTGCAGCAAGAATTGCACCGTGAGCAAGATCGCGGACATCGCAAAGATTAAAGGAACCGTCAATTCCAGCAGGCATTTCGCCGTTAATAATCTGAATCAGAACCTTAGTTGTTTCGCCAACTGCAAAATCTTCCGGGCCAAGAATTCCACTCGGATGAATTACACATGCATTAAGACCTTCTTCTGCGGCATCCAGAACAGCCTGAGTTGCAAGAGCCTTTGACTGACTGTAGCAGCCCAAAACCTTGTCAGCATCAAAATGATTTACTTCGCCAATTTTATTTCCCTTTGGAAGTTCTGGAATTGCACCTGTACTTGAACAGTAAACAAGCTTTTTACATTCAGTATGCTTTTTGCAAAGTTCAATTATGTTTTTTGTTCCGCCAACATTTACATCC
>CAMNGG010000356.1 GCA_946537975.1 uncultured Treponema sp.
AAAAAAAAGCAGGCCAGTGGCCTGTCGCCATAACAATTGCTTAAACCGCAAACCGGCTTGACCGGTTTGTCGGCTTTGAAGCTTTGTTATGTGATATTCTACTTCAGATATCCCCCGTAACACCAGCCGACTGTTCCTGATTTAATCGGCTTTCCCTCGCGGTCTTTTGCTCCTTTCTGAACTTCAACCTTCACCCAGTTTGAAGAAATACCGTCTATTGTTTCTGCGTTGCCAAGTTCAAGTATTTTTACTTTTGTACCGGCAGACATTACCGAAAGAACTTGTGTTGAAGTGGCTTCACCAGAACGGAGTTTTAGGTTTTCAGAAACAGTCATTGTTTTGTTTTTTGCAACATTGGTGGAAGCTGTTGAGTTTGCTGTTTGAGTTGCAACTGCTGTTTTACTTCCATCGAAATCACAAGAACCATCAGCATGACGCGGCCAAGTAACTGAAGATTCTTCAAAACTATTATTTTTTACAAAATTATAAATTTGCTCACATGTTTTTTCATTTCCACGAATGAGAGTGTATAAAAGATTATTTTCCGCTATAGAATTTTTATATACATATAAATAATCACCATCATTTTTAAGAAATAATTTTAATGGTGTTTTCAATTCTGTTACTTTCTTCCATATGTTGGCAGTTTCATACATTTTTTGATAATTTAATGTTGGTACTTCCAATTGTAAAACATTATTATCAAAGCTTATAGGAAAACTTATAAATCCCATACAATCAAACTTTATCGGGTTTGATGATTTAATTAAATATTTTCCGAATTTTATGTACAGAATATAAAAATTCCTTTGCCAAGGTATCAGTTCATCGCGATCATTATATACATACTCTTCTTCAGAATTATAATAAGGTTCATTCTTTGATAAAATATTTATATCCTTATTCTTTAACATTTCAAAATAATAATCCATTATCCAATAAGACCGCTGCAATTCTTTTGGAATACTGAGAGAATGATTTTCAAACTCAATAAGGTTATCATCCAAATCATAATAAGCATCTCCGATCTTTGCTGATAAAGATATTCCACCTTCATCTGTAAAGTAAATAGAAGTTTTGTATGTATCAACTGTTAATTCAGAGCCTTTTTCTACATCAATAAATGGTTCCCCAATATCATATTGAAGTTCAACATTTTGTAATATTTTAACTCTAAAAGTATCAGCAAATACAAAAACACTAAAGAAACTAAATATTAAAATTGATAATATCTTTTTCATTATTTTTCTCTTAAAGCGCCCCAGTGCGGGCGTCCACATAACAATTGGTTGTACCGCAGCGGGCTTGACCCGCTGTCGGATACGAACCTTTGTTATGTGCTATTTCCTGTCTGAAATCAATTTAATAACTGCATCAACTAGCTTTTGATAGTTTTCTTCTGATAATTTTGAAACTTTTCTTTCAAATGAAAATTTATTCACGGCTCCAATAAGATGAATTACAGCCACAGAATCTTTTGAAAGTCCTGTTTCTTCTTTTTTAAAGAGAATATTCGGCTCGTACTCTGATGGAATCAAATTTGATGTGAAGGGAATGGCGACAACTGTATTTAAATCTTTTATGCCAAGCAAATCATTCTGCATCACAACCGCAGGCCGGATTTTTGAAGGGAGGCTTCCAACAGGAATACCAAAGTCTATGAGCCATATTTCACCATGTGTCATTTTTCAGTTCCTCCCACATGGCATTCATTGAGCTTCGGGAAATGTCATTTTCCATTTCTGCGTAATTTTCTTCATTGCGCTTGTTTTTTAATGATTCAAGCATTTTGCCCATGAGAATTATTGTCTGTTCATAAGAAAGAGAAAGTACCTGTTCTGTAAAATCTGCATATGCGGAATCTGACATATTAATACCTCCGAATATAAGTATAGCATATTTTTTTCAAAAAAGGTACTTATTATGTACTAACAAATGAAACTATCTACTTCCATGCCCGGCTTTCCTCTTCCTGCTGATGATTCTCTAAAATCTCAACATAGTGACTTGCATAAGCCTTTATGAGGTCATTGATAGGCGCAATGTAGAAGCTGTCGGTGTCGGCGGAGATAATTTTTTCGGCGATTGGTGAGAGAGGCAGGAACCACACTTCGCCAAGTGCAGTGTCGTCGTATTTGTTACCCTTATACACGCTTTGAATTGTCATGCGGTATGTGCCTTTAGAAAGAATCTGAGGATTTTTTACTGCGTTCAAGGCAATCCAGTCACAAGAATAATAGTTTCGGCTGGCTGGGAATATGTCTGCCATGTCAAGAGTGACAACTTTTTTTAGTGTGCTGGATGAGAGCGTCATTGAGCGGATTCTGTTGTTTGCCTCCCATGTTGAACCAACATAATCAGCCTTTACCAGCAGGGTAAAGTCATCCGCATCATTACCCCAATTATGACCATAATCATCGTATATACTTCCAGCGAATCGTGCCAGGCCGTTTGATGCAAAAGGACCAAGCGCGGCTTTAGTAAGCGTGAATTCTATCCATTCGCCGATGCCGTCACCCTTTGTGCCTTCCACCCATCCGTTGAAAGGAATTCCGTCAAATGATGTTTCTGCATCATAAGTTGATACACGAAGATTCTTGTCCGCGTTTTGATCGAAATCGTAATTGTCATGCCCAGCGATTTTGTAGGTGCCTTTGTATGATGAAGAAGAGCGGACATCTTTTACAAAAATCTGACTTCCTTCTCGCTCATTTACCTGCCAAACCCCTTCATCGTAAGAAGTTTTTGTTTTAAAAAAAAGCTCTTCCTCTTTTTGAGGCTTGTAGTTTTCTGCTGCATATAGGGTGAAACCGGCTCCGTCTGTTGAAAGCTTTCCCAGAGAAGTTGTTTCAAAGCCAGTCTGAGAGCTTTTTGCAATCATCTGGCTGTCTGTAAAGACAAGGAAACTTTTCATTGCTCCCTTCCATGTGCCGCCTGTTGAAATGTCGTAGGTCAGCTCGTAGCTTGTCCCCTTGTAGTCTTTCTTCTCAGAATTGATTTTGTAGCTGACAGAAAGCTTTGATTGTGCCGACGGAGAAAAATGAAGCTCATGGTAAAAGTGGAGAACAAGGGTAAGGTCATAGATTTCTTTTGAATTATGCCAGTCATATTCAGAAATGTATTCTGTGGCTTCCTCATTTTTTTCAATGCTTGTTTCAATTCCAACAGTCTGAATTGCGACTTCTTTGCCGTCCTGTTCTATTTTGCATGGGTTGAGAATGGAATTGCTGAAAGATGATTCAGAAAGCTCCGTAATGTAGGATTCCGCAGAAATCGTACGGAGTTTTTTGTCTAAAGAAAGAAGTTCGTCTTTTGAAAGTCCTTCAAAATTATCCTTTCCAAAGGCGACAGCAAGCACAGCCTCGTTTGCTCTGCAGCCATTTCCCATTGGAATGAAGCTGGAAACTGTACCGTTTTTTTGCACGCTTACTTGAGTTTTTACTACAACAGGAAAAGCGCATGGCACGGTAACGCTCCCTCGCGTTGTGTTTGCAAAGTCAAAAAGTGCGGTCACAAACCCGTCAGTCTGCTCAACTATAAGAAGCTCCCGCTCCAAAGCAATTTTATCGTTGGGTTCTTTAACATAGATGTTACCGTAAGTCCAGTCTTCGGGCTTGTAAGAGCCTCCGTCATCTGCAAAGGCAATCGCAGCCAACACTGTTAAAGAAAATATTATAGAAATTAATTTTTTCATTTTATTTTTCCTCCAAAAGCGCCCCAGTGCGGGCGTCCACATAACTTGCGTTTTAAACCGTAAAAACGGTTTTGCGCATCGCGCAAAATTGGCGCAAAAGTTGCGGTGCCGCAAAGGCACGAAGAGCAACTTTTGTGACAAAGTTTTTATCGGTTTTGAAAACCATGTTATGTGATCAATATTTCAAAGTTTTCTTAAACCACTTCTTAAAACAAACTTTGCTTCTACTATCTTCAAAACTATAATCATTATAATTAATTTGTAGATCGATTAAGTCTGGTTTATCACTTCTTGGATAAATATCCCTATAAGAAAGTGAATTAGCAGGTATGAAGAATAAATGAATTTCTCTTTTATCAATGTCATTTAAAATTAGCCACCAATCATTTTCTAAGAAGTCAATTTTTGGATTAGCCCAAAACTTCCGTCCATATGAATCATTTTCAGATGAAAATGTTATATTACCATAAACAGAAAAGCCATTACTTCTAAAACAAGAAATTGCTTCAGATTTTGACATTCTATTAATTCTATAATTATTTCTACTTACTATGTTAGATGTATTAGTCTTACTATCTAAGGAATTTACGACAAAAATTCTTTTAGGTCTTGCCGCAGAGTCGGTATTTTTTATTTCTAAAATTCTATTATAATCAGATTTATGTTCCTGTAATTTATTTTGAATACTATCATATTCTTTTTTACAAAGTTCTTTTATCTCATCAATATTTTTTACTTTATCAAAATACCCTGATTCTTTTTGAAAATTACGAATTTTCTGTATTCTTTTTTCTTTTTCTTCTTCTGTTCCTTTTGTTTCGAATCTAATAAAATCTTCAAAGGATTTCGCTGCTTTTGCAGCATTTGTTATTTTTGTTGTAACAATTATATTTCCATATAAATTTAATCCTACAGATTCTCTATTATGAGGAATTAAATGATCCAGTACCCATTTTCCTGTTTTGTATTCGACAGAAATATCTTCGCCAGTATAAGGACATTTGTAATCAAAATATTCAACAGTTTTTTCCAAATCTTCTTTCGAAAAACCACCTAGCAAATCACTGATATCACTCAACATGCATCTAACAAAAATATTTGCTGCATCGCCAGGATTTGTTCTTTTTATAGTTCCTGCCATTTTGTTTTTCTCCTCCAAAAGCGCCCCAGTGCGGGCGTCCACATAACAATTGCTTGTACCGCAAACCGGCTTGACCGGTTTGTCGGCTACGAAGCTTTGTTATGTGATTTTATATTTATCATAATTATCGATTCTTTCGTATTTTATTTTTTTACTAAACAAATCGCTTTTACTACAATTGTCA
>CAMNGG010000357.1 GCA_946537975.1 uncultured Treponema sp.
TGGGCACTTGCGGAAAGATTTGAAGCGGCCGGAAGCTTTGCTTTTACGGAAGGCTTTGCAGAAAGCTTTGAACCGTCATCGTTCAGCTGAAGGGTTACGGTGCCGCTGGAAAGAGTTACATCAAAGCCTGTATCTATCATTGTTGATTTATAAGAAAGCTGTGCCTTTTTTGCAGAGATAGTAAGATTTTTGAGCTCGGCATCATTTTCCACATACGATAAGAGAAGTGTAGTGGTATCCGGTAAGAGCTGTGTCTGGAAAGCCTGCTCCTGTGCAGTAAGAAGTGCTCCTGTCAGAAATACAGCCGTAAAAAAAATAAAGTGTTTCTTTTTCATTCTGTCCTCAGTTTACACTATATAAACGGAAAAAAACTACTAAAGAAACACTTATAACGAAAAAATAAGAATTCTATTATTTATTTGATGTTACTTAAAATTCCAATAATATCAGCGCCGCCAATAAAGGTTCCAAGGGTACTACCTATAGAAGAAAGAATAAAAACCAGGAGGGCGCGGAGAATGCGGTTTTTGTAAAAGCCCTTTAAGCTTGTTACATCATCTTGAAGGGTTTCCATATCACTTACCTTTGGCTTGCGGACTAAAGCCTGAACAATTGCTGTGCAGAAGCCTACACCTACAAAAGGGCAGAGGGAAGTAAAAGGTGCTCCTACAAAGGCTGTTAGTATTGAAAGCGGATGACCAAGAGCCACTACAGTAAGGATTGCGGCAGGTATAGCATTCCAGAGGAACCAGGTGGTGAGCATCTGAGTTCCGGCATGCAGACCTCCGTAAATAAAGCCCGCAATAATCAGACCAATGATACAGGCTGGAATTAAAAAGGCAAAAAGCTTTCCGACAAAGCCTGGTTTTGGCAGCTGTGAAATTTCTTCGACGTTTGAGGTGGCCTGACCCTTGCCAAGCTTTTCAAGATGAGCCTGTACTCCCGGCAAGTGTCCCGCACCAAGTACGGCTACAAGATTATTACCCTCTGATTCCCAGATTTTTGATGCCAGATACTGGTCGCGTTCATCAATTAAAACTTCTTTGATTACTGGCATGTATTCTGAAAGCTCATTCATCATGGAATCCATTTCATTGCGTTCCTTGAGCTTTTCAATCTCGGCAGGATCAACTTCTTCTTTGCTGAAGGCACTGGAAATAAGGGTTGCCAGCAGCTTGCATTTTCCCCAGAAGGAGTTTTTACCCCAGGCACGTTTGAGGGTAATCTGAATGGGGCGGTCTACAAGACTGCAGCGGATATTGTTTTCCTCTGCGGCTTCCATTGCGGCAATCATTTCATCGCCAGGTTTTACGCCCGCATTCAGGCCCATTCTTCGCTGGTAAGAGGAAAGAATAAGATTTGCAAGCAGCATAAAGCCTTCTTTTCTCTTAAAAACCTTTACCAAATCCAGCTGGCTGTAGCGTGTCGGATTTTTGATAGAGTCTGCACGTTTTTCATCCAGCTCTACCGCTACACAGTCTGGCTTTATATTTTTAATAGTTTCTTTTACTTCTTCAACACTTTCTTTTGAAACATGAGCTGTACCTACGAGCGTAATTTTACGCCCGCCGAGTTCCAGCTGAATCTGAGTCTGGCTCATTGCAATCCCCATTCGGCAATCCTGTATTCAAAGAACATAGGAGCCTTCATACTTGTAACCTTGGCATAGTACTCATTTGCAAGTTCTTCTGCCTTGTTCAATTCATAATAAAGTCCCATGTAGAATAACATTTTACCGCGGTTATTGCTATTAGTTTCTTTTGAGATTTTCTGTACGAGGTTAGATTCTGCGTTTTTATTGTAGGTATCGTTGTAAAAACGTACAAGGGCATATTCATTTGAAGTAGAATCCAGTTTTTTAAGTTGTTTTGTGAGTACTTCCTTTGCCTGCAGCGGTTTATTAAGCTTGAACCAGCAGGCCGCAATCATAAGGGTGTATGCATAGCTTGGACTGTATTCATAGGTCTTTGTAAAATATTTGATTGCGTTTTCGTAGTTCTTTGCCCTGTATTCAAGAATTGCAGTTGATTCGTAGGCATAAAAATATTTAGGATTTGTTTCAATTACTTTATGGTAATATTCGAGGGCTTCGTCCCATTTTCCTAAATCATCATAATTTCCCGCAAGGTAAGCATAGGCAAGGAAGTAGCTTGGATCCAGTTCTGCGGCTTTTTTCCAGGCATTTGCGGCTTCATCGAATTTTCCCTGATAGCGCTGGTAGGTTCCGTAGTCCATCCAGTAATCGTAATTATAAGGATCCTGCTTGAGCGCATCCTGTACATATTTTGTAGCGCGCAGGTAGTTTTCATCTTCATAGGCCAGCTTTCCCATATAGGCGAGGGCGGCGGCATTTTCCGGGTCTTTGTCCAGAATCTGCTGGAAGGTCTCCTGGGCAGTTTTAATATCATCTGTATAATATGACATCTGGGCATAGCCGAAAAGGGCATCTGTATTATTCGGGTCGCCCTTAAGTGCCTTTTTATAAGAATCCCGGGCCATCTTATATTTTTTATTTACTGCGTATTCTTCTGCTTTCTGAATATTTACAGAAGCATTGTAAGGGTCTGCGGCTAAAATACGGTCTGAAGCGGCTTTATAGGCAGCCTTATCACCCTTTGCCTTTGTGCTCATAGAGATAAGCTCTAGGGCATCCATATTATCAGCGTCTATAGCAAGAATGTCGTTTGCAGTTGCGATTGCATTGTCGTACTGGGCATCAGAATAATAAAGGGCACCTAAAAGGTTTTTCAGCTCAAGATCGTCCTTAAGTGATGAAGGGATGTCCTCAAAGTGTGCAATAGCCCCTTTTGTATCGTTTTTTTCGAGCAGAGCCTGGAGCTGCTTTACAAATTTTACATTTGGAGGATCTGCCGGTTCCTTCTTTTTATCTTCTTTTTTTGTTTCGGTTTTTGTGATTTCCGGTTTTGGTTCTGTGTCAGCAGCGGGCTTTGTTGCACAGCCTGTAACAAATAAAGTTGTGGTAAGAAGGGCTCCGGCCGCAAGAATCAGAAGAAGCTTTGACTTATTTTCCTTAATCATTTTTCTTTCCTTTATATAGTTGAAATTAACCGAATCATTGGCTAAACTATTATTACAATGAATTTTCGGATATTAA
Source organism: uncultured Treponema sp. (assembly GCA_946537975.1). GTDB lineage: Bacteria > Spirochaetota > Spirochaetia > Treponematales > Treponemataceae > Treponema_D. Next base: position 3,116 of record CAMNGG010000357.1, read on the forward strand.
AAAAAGCATTAGGACTGCTTATTGTCGATATCGTTATTATCATCGGCATTTTTGTCCTGCAATTTAGAACAGATTCTACAATTATAAAAAAAATCGGTAATCTTCAGATAACGCTGGAAGCTCTGGACGAGCAGAACGGTGTTATAAAATATAAAAATAAGGCACGACTCTCCTATAATGGTATTAATTTCTTTTTTGATGAGCAGAATCCTGCTTTAGTTAAAAAGAATGGGCTTGATTCTCCAGTTCAGCTTGAGGCTGTAGAACAGGATGAAGAGCTTTCTATTACTTTAAAATTCTCTGAGGCTGTAAAGGTTACGTTTGAGCTTGCTTCAACAGATATAAATTCCTCTCTTGCTGTATTTACAGATTTGCCGGATGGTATTTCTGATTTTTCTATGCCTTACAGCTATTCTTCAAATATGACTGTTCAGAAGGTAGAAAAAGACAGTATTGTTTTTGCCGGAAAACGTAATTCCTGGGAGCTTGCCGGACATGCGGTTCGTGCCGGCTATTTTGATTTTACGCCTCGTAATTATGTTGCAACCTATTCAGTTTATGATGCAAATCAGAAATTTACTTTTGATTCTATTGTTAATGAGCCTATTGCTAATGCGGCTGAATTTAATAAGACTGTTGCCCAGCTTAAGAGAAATCTTATTTCTGCCTTTGAAGCAAACAGTGTAGAAGCTAATATTACAGAACAGGTAGCAGTTTCTTATGTTGCGGCTCAGGCTGAAAGCGGTAACTTTACCCGCGCTGTAGAAAATGTTCCTGATTCAGTAAAGAAGAGCAAGCAGAGAACTTATCTTTCTGCACCTTACTTTAATACTCTCGAAGATATGAATGCTAATCTTGAAAAGGCTATGAAGGAATATGAGCGGCGTATTACAGAAAGCGCTGAAAAGTCCAGCTTAGATCTCTTTACTGTTCATAAGATTGCGGACTTTATCTATCTGCATCCTCAGCAGACGGTTGTAAACAAGCTTTTGTTTAATGCGGCTAATACAGATGCGGAAAGTCTTTCAATCGCTCAGATTTCCGGAATACTTCAGGTTTATGCGGATCTGGTTCAGTTTAAGTCTTCTTATGCTTCTGTCCTTGAACCTGTTCTTGAGGCCGGAATTGACCGAATTACAGAGGCCTGCAAGTTTGAAGGAAGTATTCTTACAATTTCTGAAAATGATACCTTCCTTTCTGTAAATCAGGCGGTAGAAACCGGTATAGCCCTGCTGCGCTACGGAAAGGCTACAAATAACGACACCCTTGTAAAGGCTGGTTATGCTATTGTAAATTCATATCTTTCTGAAAGCTCTTCCTTTGATCTTCGTACTCTCAGCAATCTTTATCCTGTTGTTGCTTATGATAATGTATTCTATCCTCACTTTGAAAAGATTTCTGCTTCTGAGGATAAGATTGTATGGGCCTGGACCTGTGCAAAATCTATTAAGCTTGACCATTCAAGAGCAGAGGATGTATTTACAATTGACTTCCCTGAAGGCGACACCCATTATGTCATTCTTAAGGGGCTGCCTCAGTTCAATACTATTTATATTTATGATATGGCCTTCCGTACAGACCCTCGCTTTGAAACTTATAATTCTTCTGGTTACGTATATAAAAAGACAACAGAAACTCTCCTGCTTAAATCACGCCATAAGACCCAGTATGAAAAGGTTAGACTGGTATACCAGGAAGCTAAGCCGGAAGCAAAACCTGAGCCAAAGCCGGAGCCGGTTGCGGAGCCCGAGCCTGCAGCTGTAACAGCGCCAGTGGTTGAGGAAGAAAATACAGTTTCTGAAGCTATAAGTGAATAATACACTCAAGAATTTTCAGACTTTATAATCCTTGTAAATAATCCGGCTGATTAGATTTCTTCAATATAATCCTTTGAGTTTACACGCTTAAGTACAATCAGAGTGATGTCGTCGCCGATTTTATGTGAGCCGATAAAGTCTGAGAATTTATCCATTATGCGGTTCATGAGCATAATGGCACTTTCATTGTGATACTGCTGAATAAGTTTAAAGATTCTTTCTTTTCCAAAATCCTCTCCCTTCTGGTTGACGCTGTCTGTAAGTCCATCTGTATAACATACAATGATGTCGTTTTGAGAGGCACGGAAGCTGACAGGAGGGAAGGAAACGTCGAGCCCTTCAACTCCAATGATTCCGTATTGTTTTTCTTCATGCTGCTTAAGCTCTATAACAGTGTCCTTAGTTGAATCATAAAAGAGAGGGTAAGGGTGGCCCGCATTTGCAAATTCAACGCTGCAGATATCTTTTTTGTTGAATTCGCTGAAGCGGAAAAGCAGCCCTGTAATATAGTTTTCAACGTTAACCTTTTCCTTGATGTAGGATTTATTGATGTCCTTCAGAACATTTGAAATTGGTTCTTCCTGGTTCATTCCGGTAATAAAATGCTGGCTGATAATGCTCTTTGCGAGAATTGTCATAAGTCCAGCTGGTATACCGTGGCCGGAAACATCAAAAATACCCATGCCATCAAGAATTCCTTCGGTAAAGTAGTAATCATATAAATCGCCGGAAACATTATTGTCTAAAGCATTATAGGAAATTGCCAGCTCCCAGCCGCGGAAGGTTTTGTTTTTCTGAGGAAGGAAGTTTTTTTGAACATGAGCAACTGTTTCGAGACCCTTTGAAAGAACATAATTTGCTTCTGAAAGCTCTTTTGTACGAAGAGCAACAACATCTTCAAGATGAGAGTTGAATTCAGACAGCTGGTCTTTAAGCAGAGTATTATGTCTGTAGGTGCTTCCGAATTGAATCAAAAGATCACTGAGGAAGAGGTAGATTGTAACCTGCCAGCCGTAAATTGTAATATAAGTTAAATCCGGGTTTACGCGGCCGATTTTCAAAATTATGTCTGCTATGAGGCCCGCAATAACTGGAGAAAAGCCGAAAAGCATCTTTATGACTGTTTTCTTTTTTTCTTTATCCATGAAGGCCATAAAAATGCGTGGAATACTGAAGCAGAATTGAGTAAGAGTAAGTATAATCAGAAGTGGCAGAACCTTTGGCATCAGTTTAAAGTTTGAAATTGCAAAGGTTATAAGTATTGGAACAATCCAAAGTACAATTCTTGTTATGATAACAGGTTTTGAATCCTTATATTTGAGGTAAGCGATTATAAATGAATTTGCAAAATAAACTGTAGTAAAGGCACCTCCAAAGAAGAAAACCTTTAGCATTGTATAATAGGAAATGAAGCTCGGCTTTGCCCAGGAGATTTCCGAAATGTAAATTGGTACAAGGAAGTGAATTGTATAGAAATTCAAAAGGGCATAAAAGAGATATACTGCACTGTTTGGGAATTTATGCATTATTATATAGAGGAAAAGATACATAAAGAAAACAAGCAGCATTATTCCGGCAAAGCAGACTATGATTTTTGAATTATAGAAGGTATCGCGCTCGGCAGTATGGAAAATATCAGGCTGTTCATTTATAAAAATCTTTGAAGAAAGGCTTCCAAAGGCACCCGGCCAGACCTGAATCATTACGGTATTCAACCCCTTCTGATTTACAATATTTCTTGGGAACATAAAATACTGAGCTGTATAACCTGCTGTATTTTCGATTGGAGGAAAATCTCCATATTTTCGGATACCGTTGTTATTCATAAAGAGCATGCTGGCTGAGCGCAGATGCCCAATGTAAAGTCCAATGTCCTTGCCCTTGAGTTCTTCCGGGAGAGAGAACTGAATCCTCAGCCAGAGCATGTTTCCATCTTTAGAAACCAGATTGGACAATTTATTCATCTGATTTTTTTCAAGCCTTTTGAATTCATCCTGACGGCCCATAATTTGTCCGTACTGCTGTTCCTGGGGGGCTTCAAGGTAATATACAAAATTTGATACATCATAACGATTTTTTTTTAAATTATTTGAACAGGAAGAAAAAAGAAAAAAGAGTAAAACAAAAAAGATGTTATATACTAAAAAAGAAAAACGTTTCATTACATTTAATAGTATATAACACCTTTGCAAAAAAGGGTATTCTTTTTTTTTATCTTAAAGGCTTTCACCTATAAGCTTTAGAAGCGTTCTGCCTTTTTACTGCCTTTTTTGTAGGCTGCGGCGCTGCCACTTTTACGAGAGGATGAGCGTTCGGTCTGGGCGTGTACGTTAGGTTTGTTTGACTTTGCGTTCAGACGACCCCGGCCAGTGCCCTTAGAAGCAGCAGCTTTGCCTGAGCCTTCCCTGCGGCTTCCTGATTTTCGGCCTGTATTTTCGCGCCCTTCTGCAAAAGCTTCTCTGCGGGAACGTCTTGTGCCCCGGTCTTCTTCCTTATCATCATAATGCATATGAGGAATCTTGCGGTTAGACTTTGAAAGCTCAATGGCCTTGCGTGCAGAAGCTACCGGCAGGCTTACAAGCGAGAACTGCTGGGCAACATCAATGTCATCTACAAGACGGCCAGGAATGTGAAGGAGTTCGCTGAAGTAGTCTGCAATTTCGCGGGCATGGTAACCGTCGCGCTTTCCAAGGGAAATAAAAATACGCTTCTGGTCACCGCGTGGAGCACTGGACTTTGTATTGATTTTTCCGTAGTGCTTGCTTGAGAGCTGGTCGCCATATATTATAGAAAGTACTCCGGCCAAAACCTGCTGAGGCTCCTGATTTTCGCAGAGGGCTGCCGCCAGGTCGGTGAAGGTTGTAGTGAGGAGTTCGGCACGTACGGTGGTTGAGTAAGCCGAAGGCTGTATCGAAACCACCGGTGCTGAAGATTCTTCGAGTTCTGCGGTGGTTTCGATACATTCGCTTCGCGAACACTCAACCACCGGCTTAAAGAGCTTGTCTTTGAGTTCTGCAATTACGCGTTCATTCTTTACGGCAAGAACTTCCTTTACTTCCGGAATCTTTCCTTCTGTAAAATCACTCTTGGTCGCCTTTTTGATATTCTTGGAAAGGAAGCCGAGCTTACGGCGCTCTTCTGGTCTTACAAATGTTACGGCAATTCCTTCTGTTCCGGCGCGGCCTGTACGACCAATGCGGTGAACATAAGTTGCTGTATCAAATGGAAGAGAGTAGTTTACAACGTGGCTTACCCCCTTAATATCAATACCGCGGGCTGCAACATCGGTTGCAACAAGAATGCGGGTCTTTTTCATGCGGAAGCGTTCAAGAACCTTTTCTCTCTGATTCTGCATGATGTCACCGTGAAGGGCTGCTGCTTCGTAACCGCGCAGGTCCAGCTCACGGGTAACGCGGTCTGCATCAGACTTAGTCATTGTAAATACAAGACCGTAGAAATCCGGAGAAATGTCTATAAGGCGGACAAGGGCTTCGATTTTTTCGCTTTCCTTTACAACCCAGTATTTCTGGTCAATGAGGAGGGCTTCGTCGATAACCTTTTCCTCTTCGATAATGTCGTACTCGCCCATAAAGTCGCCGGCAATCTTTAAGATTGGGGCAGGCATTGTAGCGCTGAAAAGGAGAATGCGGCAGTCCGGGTTTGCATGACGGAAGATTTCTTCGATGTCGTCAATAAAGCCCATGTCCAGCATTTCGTCGCCTTCATCAAGAATGAAGTATTTGATTTTGCTCAGGTCCAGGGTCTTGCGTTCAATGTGGTCTTTAATACGGCCAGGAGTTCCTACGACTACCTCGCAGCCCCGCTTAAGGTCCTTAATCTGATTAGCATAAGAAGCACCGCCGTAAAGTACAGTTGTGCGTGGATAAGCGTCAGTTGCAAAAGACTGCATCTCTGTGCATGTCTGAACTGCAAGCTCGCGGGTAGGCTCAAGAATCAAAGCTTCTACATGGTTCGATTTACCTCGAACGTTCTGAATGATTGGAAGTCCAAAAGCGGCAGTCTTTCCGGTACCGGTTCTGGCGCGGGCAATCAGGTTAGTATCGCCGGTAAGAAGGCGGGGAATAGCAAGCACCTGAATAGGTGAAGGAGTAACAAAGCCCTTTTTCTCAACGGCTTTCAAAGTGTATTCATCAAGTCCTAAATCTTCAAAAGTAACAGTGTCGGGAGTTTCGTTTTCGATTTTGTCTTCTGTGAATGGTGAATCTGAAGTTTGTTCTTCAGTGTTTTCAATAATATTATCTATCATATAAGTCCGTCTAATATACAAGAAATAGCAAAGTTTTGCAATAAATGTCAAGGTTTGCAATGATGTATAACTTCCCCGTTTGCTTTTATAATAATCACAAAATAAAACTTAGATGTTGATGGGGATATGCGGAGTGAAAAATACACATCGCCAACATCATCCCCGTTGGCGATGTGTATTTTTCACGGGAGCAAATCTCCATCAGAATTTCACTATATTTGAATTTATTGTAATTTTGTGATATATTATAAATATATGGCAAATAAATTTAAAATAAACCAGAAGGTTGTTTACCCGAGTCAGGGTGTTGGAATTGTGAAGGAAGTTTTTGAGAAGACTTTTAAAGATGAAACAGTTCCTTATTACAAGATTTACATTGAAGCCTCTGACATGGTTGTAATGGTTCCGGTAGCTAATGCAGAGAACCTTGGAATCCGCCAGATTGTTTCAGCTAAAGAAGCACAGGAAGCTTTGAATCTTCTTTCTGATGATTTTGAACCGATTACTTCAGACTGGAAACTCCGCTATCAGATGAACCTTGACCTTCTTAAGAAGGGTACTGTAAAAGATATTGCGACAATCGTTCGCTGTCTTTATAACAGAAGCAAAGTTAAGGAACTGCCGATTCTTGAGCGAAAGCTTTATGATTCCGCAAAAAAACTGCTTGAAGATGAAATTGCTTTTGCACTCGGAAAATCCTCTAAGGAAATTGAACAGGAAATTCATACAAAGCTTGAACCTCCTGGAGCTGCTCCAAAAATCAAGCACACTATGATTCTTGATGATGATGAAGATGATGATTTGATGGATGATATTTCCGAGGGAAATAACAGACGAGCTTCAGACGATTCTGATGATGAAGATGAATCAGCCGACGATATGGGTGCTGATGACGATTTTGATGATGAGGATGAATTCTAAGCTTGCAATTATAATTACTGCGGCCGGTTCTTCTACCAGAATTGGCGGCGGTATAAAAAAAGAATACCTTCCTTTTAAGAACGGCACAGTCCTTTCGGTCTGTGCTGAAACTTTTTTAAATGCTTGTGCAGATTTTCAGATTACTGATTTTATTGTTACTTGTCCGATGGGCGGAATGGAACAATGCCGTAAAATTCTGAGCAATGTGGATTACCATGTTCCGCGGTTCCTGAGCCTGTCGAAGGGCGCAATTACGGTGGTAGAAGGAAGTGATACCCGGCAAAAGTCTGTGTATAATGGCCTGCTTGCGGTTAAGGGCCAGCCTGATATAGTTTTGATTCACGACGGCGCGAGACCCTTTGTGAGCCGGGAAGTTATAGTAGAGGCACTGGAAGCTGCTGTAGAGTTCGGCGCTTCTGTCCCCGGTGTGACACCAACTGACACTCAAAAAGAAATTGACGCTGAAGGCTTTATAAAGCGCCACCTTGTAAGAAGCTCTCTCACTGCGGTTCAGACTCCTCAATGCTTCCGTTTTAAGGAATTGCTCGAGGCGCATGGCCGAGCCGCAGCCGACGGTCATGAATACACCGACGACACAGAAATCTGGGGCGCCTACTGTGGTCCTGTCCGGGTAACTAAAGGCGATGTAAATAATATTAAAATAACATATCCGTCAGATCTGGAGGCACTGAAATGATTCGTGTAGGGCTTGGTTATGATCTTCACCGTCTGGTCGAAGGCCGCCGTTTAATTCTTGGCGGAGTACTTTTTGATTTTGAAAAAGGGGAGGACGGACACTCGGACGGCGATGTTCTTCTTCACGCAATAACTGATGCTCTTCTTGGGGCAGCCGGCCTTGGCGATATAGGTTCCTACTTTCCGTCGGAAGACTCTAAATGGAAGGACGCAGATTCTGCTGACCTCCTTCGCGCTGTATGGAAAGACGTTCAGGCTGCCGGCTGGTCGCTTGTTAACCTCGACTGTGTTATAAAGCTTGAAAAACCAAAGTTCCTGGGTCGCCGCGGCGAAGTAATAGAAAGTATTGCGGCAATTCTTGGCGTGGATAAATCTCAAATCTTTGTTAAAGCAAAAACCGGCGAGAAGCTTCCGCCGGTTGGTACTAGTGAAGCCGTAGAGGCTCAGGTTGTCTGTTTATTACAGTCGGCAGGCACAGCCTGCCTCTGAGGCATTTTTTCGATGAACCTAAAACGACCCTGTCGGCTCGTTTTTTAACGGTTCTTCGATTGTAGCCTACTCAGGCAGTTGCAGTATCAAATCAACTTCATTTTCTGTAAGGTTCAAACGTTTTGCTATATCAGCAATTGTCCAGCCCTGACGCTTAAGCTGTCTTACACTTTCGTTAATCTGAGGGTTGATTGCATTTCCTCTTTTGCTAGGAGACTTTGCTCTTTCCTGCTTTGTAATATTGTTCAAAACTTCGAACTTCTTATCAACATCACGGGAAAGAGTATTTAAATCAAGCTCAGTCTTCTTAATACCCGTAGTTACAGAATTAAGAGCTTCAATTCTCTTGTCTGTATCAGAAATAATTGCATCAAGGCTTTCGAGTCTGCCGATTGCATCTGTAATCTTAGGACCGTTCTGGAGAATGCGGTCAACGCTGTTCTGAACTTCCTTGATTTCCTGTGGAAGTGAAACTGCCTGTCGGTTACAGTTTGTAAGTCTCTGTTCAAGATCCTTAAGCTTTTCGAACTGTGAATCAACATCAGTTTTAATGCGATTAATAACCTCGTCCTTTTTCTCAAGTCGTTCATACTGTTCAGAAACATGCTGCAGACGGTCATTGTAATTGCGTACGGTAACCTCCATGGACTGCAGGTCATCTGAAGTTGTATTCAAAGACTGAATGCGTTCATCGATTGTGTTAGAAAGTGCTAACATCTTGTTGAACTGCTGCTCAAGACCAACAACACGATTCTTCTGGGCCTCCATACCGGAAAGCTG
>CAMNGG010000358.1 GCA_946537975.1 uncultured Treponema sp.
CTTTTAGTTTTTGTGACCGGACTTCTGCTGGGGGGCAGCGGTGCCGTTTTTCAGCTTTTTTTTAGAAATCCGCTTGCTGAACCCGGCATTATGGGAATCAGTTCGGGTGCTACGCTTGGTGCGGTAATCGCGAGTATTGTGCCGGGGATTATGGCTCTTACCGGGCGGGGCGGCATAGGTGCGTTGATTTCGCCGGTAAATCTTTGTGCCTTTCTTGGTGCTCTGGGGGCTGGCGTACTTGTTACTTCTCTGGCCTTCAGCCGTAGCGGCAAGGCTTCTTCTGTTATGCTGCTGCTTTGCGGAACGGCACTTGGAACTCTGTATTCTTCTGTGAGTTCTATGCTTCTTCTAACCTGTAACAAAGAGCTGCATTCTATTTATACCTGGATTCTCGGGAGCTTTAACGGCCGCGGCTGGAATGAACTCCTGTTTATTGCACTGCCGGCGGCGGCGGCGATTGTACTGATGTTTGTAGTGGCGGGACCGCTTGATTTATTAACTGGCGGTGAGAAGTCCGCCGCCGCCCTCGGCGTAGAAGTGGATAGACTTCGTGTGCTTGTGCTTTTGTGCGGTTCTCTTGCCATTAGCTGCGCAGTCTGTGCGGGCGGAACAATCGGCTTTGTAGGTCTTATTGCTCCTCATATTGTTCGTAAATTTCTGGGCCCACGTGCCAGGACTCTTCTTCCATTCAGCATGATTTTTGGTGCGACCTTGCTGCTTCTTTCTGATACCTTTGCCCGTGTGATAATTGCACCGGGAGAATTACCGGCAGGAATTATTACTTCGATTTTGGGTGTGCCTTTCTTCCTCGCTTTGTGTCTTGGGAGGCGGAAATGATTTTTAAGAATAAAAGTGTGGTTTCGATACGTCCTTCGGACTACTCAACCACCAGTAGCTCGGTTAATACGGTGGTTGAGTGTTCGCGAAGCGAATGTATCGAAACCACCGGAGAACTCCGTGTTTCAAAGCTTTCTGCATGGTATGATGATAAGGTTGTTCTGAAGGAAGTTAGCTTTGCCTTACAACAAAACGAGTTCGTCTGCCTTTGTGGTCCCAACGGAGCCGGTAAGTCTACGCTGCTTTCTGTAATGGCGGGAGTAGCTGATGCGGGCCTTAAAGCATCCGGGCAAGTCGGGTGGTTTCGATACGATGCTTCGCATCACTCAACCACCGGTGCTTCGGAAATTATGGTGGTTGAGTGCGACGCGAAGCGGCGTGTATCGAAACCACCTCGTCACGAACTCGCCCGACTTATCGCTTACCTTCAGCAAAACGAATATTCTGAGTGGGACTTTACAGTTCAGGATTATGTCCTTCAGGGACGTTACGCCTACACCAGATATTCTCATTATTCCCCGGAAGATTATGCCGTGGTGGACAGTGTTCTCTGCGAGCTGGGGCTTTCCGACTTCTCCCAGCGCCACATACACTCCCTTTCCGGTGGTGAGTTCCAGAAAATCCGCCTTGCCCGGGCGCTCGCGCAAACACCGCGTTTCCTTCTCCTCGACGAGCCGGCCGCAAACCTCGATTACGTTTATGAGCCTCACCTTATGAAGCTTCTCCGCACCACCGCACATTCAAAAAACATCGGAGTTCTCGCGGCCGTTCACGACATCAACTTAGCGGCCACCTTTGCCGACAAAATTCTCCTGCTCCCTTCAGCCGCGACCACAGCCGCCGACGAGAGCTCTGACAATTCAAAAAAATCCGTGCTTTTCGGCACTCCCTCTGATATAATGAATACAGAAAATTTAAAGTATACATTTGGAGTTGATTTCGAATGCAAAGAGATAAAGTCCTTTCAATCATTACTATAGCCTGTTTTTGCAGCATCATCCTGATTCCGCTTGGAATTGCCCTTATGTGGTTTATGACTTCCTGGCAGAAAAAACGCAAGATTATCATAAGCAGCGCCAGTGGACTTCTCTACATTGCTCTTGTTGCCTTAATACTTTTGATTGAGCCTTCCTATAATACAGGAGGAGTTTCGCTTCCATTCAAATATTCTGGCGGCGAGACTGCTTATGATGCGCCGGCAAATCCGGGTCGGCCGTCCAAAAAAGAAAAAAAGATTTCTCCCGCCTCGGACAAAAAACAGAAGTCCGAAAAAACAGCCGGAAACTCTGACGAAGAACGTATACCTCGTTCTGTGAAACGTCAAAGCGGCCGTACCCTGGGACGAGCTTTTTATGTTTTCTTATTTTTCCTTGTGCTTCTTATTTTGATTTTGTGGCGCAATTTCCGTGCCGCTGGTAAAAAGTCTGATTATGAAAATCCTTATGTGGATACGAATCTTTACAAGCTGCCTTTTACGGCGGAATCAAAAATTCCGCTTGTACATTTTCAACGGTTAAAATTAAATCAGAATGAAAAAATTCTTTATGCGACAGAAAGTGTTCAAAAGGATAATGAAGGGGATTTTGTTGTTACCGATCAGCGTGCTGTAATTTTCTCACAAACCGGAACAGTTGAACTTCCGATTTCTACACTGACGGCGGTGCTTTCGGTTTCTAACAGTGTTATGCAGCTTAATGCCGCTGGTGACGAAGGCGAGCAGAAGTATTACATCTTCCTGCCGGAAAATCAAATGAAATATGCTTTAGCTATAATCAGATGGATTGCCGCATCGCCACGCTCTTCGCAATGACGGCATTACAACAAAGCTACGTTATTGCGTGCGAAGCGAAGCAATCCATATCTTACAGTTTAATCTTTCTGTCTTCTTCCTTTTCTGCCTCGCGGAAGAGAATTGCTGTAAAACCTATTACACGTACAAGGGTTGCATCGCATTTTTCGCAGAGCTCTCTAGTGAGTTCCTTTGCGTCTTCTTTATATTCGTTGAATTTTACTTTGATAAGTTCGTGAGCGGCGAGTGACTTGTCTACCATAGAAATTACGCCGTCTGTTACGCCTGCTCCGCCAACAATTACAACGGGCTGAAGGTCATGCGCCAGCTTTTCAAGATTCTTTCTCTGTTTGCTTGTTAATTCAGTCATGGCTCTATTCTAGTGATTAAAGGAGTTTGACGCAACCGTAAGGTGTATCGCTGAAGGTTTTAAAATCTTCTATGATGCGGCGGGCTTTTTCGGAGATGTCGGAAAGCCTTTTATCTCCAACAAGCGGATTAATATATCTCTGCTTAACCTTCAGCTTCACGCAGAAGTATTGGTCTTCCGGCAGCGGCTCATTTGTATGCTCAATTTTTGTCATATTGCGGAAGGTTTTGTACATTTGTGATAACACGGGGAATATGGTGGTTGAGTAGTCCGAAGGACTTATCGAAACCACCGCAGAACTCTTCGCCGTTTCGTGATTTACGGTGGTTTCGATACACCCGCTTTGCGGGCACTCAACCACCGAGTCTAACTTCTCCATCACCTCTTTTTCGCTCAAGGTCATAAAATCACTTTCACTCAGCAGTCCAGCTTTTTCTGCCAGATTCATAATCTGACCAAGCAGCTGCAAGGTAAGCTTATTTTCATTTAGCTGAAGTATATGACCAATCATACAAAAGTGCTCGCAGTAAAGCTCGGCAATTTCAAGCGTGCGGAAACCAAGCTCGTCTTTGCCTTCTTCGTTTTTTAAAATTGTCAGGTCATTATAGCAGCGGCTGATTTCTTCCATAGTCCAGCTGCCATCCAGGGCCATTCCCGAAGGAAACATATATTCCAGGCGGTCGGCACTTAATTGTGGAATCTCGTTATCGGCGATTGGATAAATGTGATAATCTTCAACCTGTTCTGTAGTAAGTCCATCCTCAGCGAGCAGGCGACCCAGTTCAGTGTCTCTGCGCACCATGGCGGCTGTTGGTTCTTCTGTTGCTGTTTGAGTCAAAGCATCGCCCTTGCGAAAATCAGAAACATGGGAAAAAACTGGAGTTGATATATCATGCAGAAGTCCCGCAATCGTCTGCGCTTTATCATGCGTAAAATGCCAAACAATCAGGGCAACTCCTTTACTGTGGTCTAACCGCGAATAATAAAAGCGGTTTTTATAAAGTCTTGTCCAGTCGGTTCCGCAGAGAAGACCTACACCGGCAAGTCTCTGCATAAGCGGCAGCTGGATATAGCGGTCTAAAAAGGACGGATAATCGCTGGGTGGACAAAGGATTTCAAAATATCGGGAAATATCATATTTGACCGGGGCATGCTGATTCAGCATTGTCTCCCAGTCATA
>CAMNGG010000359.1 GCA_946537975.1 uncultured Treponema sp.
CGTTGTTTCTTTGATGAAGCAGCCTGTAATCTACGTATTCACACACGACTCAATTTACGTAGGTGAAGATGGTCCAACACATCAGCCAATCGAAACTATGACTTCTCTCCGCGCTATTCCTGGTGTTCAGGCTATCCGTCCTGGTGACCCTGAAGAATCTATGGAAGCTTGGAAGATTGCTTATGCTTCTAAAGATCATCCGGTTTGTATGGCATTCACACGCCAGGCACTTCCTGTTTATGCAAAGGACGACAAGTCTTGGAAGAAGAACATGGCAAGCTGCGGTGCTTACATCGTAAAAGAAGGAGCTGCTAAGCCTGATATCACAATTCTTGCAAGTGGTTCTGAAGTTAATATGGCTCTCCAGGCTGCTGAAATGGTTCCTGAGAAGAAGATCCGCGTTGTATCTGTTCCGGATTTGAAGAAGTTCGAAGGTCTTACAAAGGCTAAGCAGGACGCTATCATTGGTGAAACAAAGCGCGTAGTTTGTACAGAAGCCGGCATTTCTATGGAATGGCTCCAGTTCACTTCAAAAGAGAACTGCTTCTGCATCGACACCTTCGGTACATCAGGTCCAGCTAATAAAGTAGCCGAATATCTTGGTTTTACTGCTAAGAACCTCGCTAAACTTTTGAAAAAATAATTTAACTGACAGCGGGTCAAGCCCGCTGCAGTCAAACACGCTATGAGCACGACAAAGTGCTTTCGCACTTTGCGTGTCAAACTAATTTCGTGCCGACAAACTCGCTTCGCTCGTTTGCGGTACAAATCATAGGGCACCCGCTTTCGCGGGTGTTTTTTTATGTCATTGCGAGCCCGTAGGGCGAAGTAATCCATTATTGTCTGATACTTCCCCTGTTTCCTTTTCCATCACGCTGGAAGTTCTTTCCATTTTTTCGCTGGCTTGGATCAAAGCCTTCTGGAGGAGTCATGCCATCAGGTGGTGTCATTCCCTCTGGGGGTTCAGTCATATCGTCCGGCTGCTGGCCATTTCGGAAGTTTTCGCCACGACCGCCAAAGTTGCCATTGCCTCCACGGCCGCCGCCAAATCCGCCGCGTCCGCCAAAACCACCGCGACCCGCATTAGAATCTGTGTAGACAGTGTTGTTGCTTGAGGTAGAAATATCTGTAAGACTTTCTTTTCCACCACTAATTGACGGCATCTTTGTGTAAAGGTTATGGAAACTTGTGCCAGTATTTGATTTTATTGTTATACCTGTTTTTACACTGTAACTTGTGTCTGTCTTAAGTTCCGGGCTGGAAAGAATCAGAACTTCTCCCTGAGCTGCCGGCAGAGTGTAAACAAAAGCTGGATTATTTTTTGAATCAAGAACTGCAAAGCTTGTGTTTGCTGCGCCTGTGCTGCTGCTGCCTAGAACGAGAGTTGTCTGCTTGCAGTTTTTTGGAGCAGTGTAGTTTCCGCCGCCAATTCCCACTACATAACCGCCGTTTATTGTGAATGGTGCATTGTCGCAGTCAAAGGCACATTCTGCACCGCTGCTACCGATTGCTACTACAACTCCACCATTGATTGTAATTCCATTCTTGCCGTTTGAGTCAATTGCATCATTAATAGAACTGCAGGCATAAATTGCTCCGCCGTTTATAACAATATTTCCGCCGGCATTGATAGAATCATCTGTTGTTTTAAGAGTAATTGTTCCGGCATTAATTGTGAGGTCGGCCTTGGCTTCGATTCCTTCCGGTGAACAGCTTGGGTCAGAATCGCTGCGGCCTTCATAAGGCTGGCCTGTGGTTACAACATTAATATTTCCGCCGTTTATTTCTACAAAAGGATTTGGTATTGTTGCACTTGTGTTTTTAAGATAGTTACTGCACAAAAGCGATTTATTTGCAGTGGCTGTGTATTTTGAATTTCCAATTACAGTGTTTGCAGATTTCCAGTGAGCGGTAATTCCCTTTGCAACTGTAGTGATGTCTATGTTTCCGCCATTGATAATGATAAAGCCTGCGCCCGCTGTGTATTCAACTGTCATATCATCGTCATCAGCATCTTCTCCATCAACTCTGAGGCCGGCACTTTCATCATCAGTAATAGTGCCATTCCCAATAAGCTTAAGGTTTCCGGCATCAACAATAATTGCATTAAGGGCACGGATACAGTCGCGGCCGGTCTGACCTTCTACAGTAACATTAAGATTAAGATTTGCAATTCTGATGTAGTCTTTGCTGTAAACTGCGTGCTTGTAGCCTGCGTTTACAATGTTCAAAGTTCCGCCGGCTTTGGTTGAAGTCTCTCCTGTAAAAATCAGAGTGCCTTTTGCATAAACAGAGCCCTTCTTATCATCATACATTGTGCCGCTCTGATTCAAAAGGCGGGTATCTGTAAGAGTGTTTGTAGTGCCGGCAGGTACAACGATAAAGGTCCTTGTGTCTTCTGCGCTGAAACGAAGAACCGGACCTGAACCATCTGCACTTGTAAGGTTTACATTGTTCAGAACTACTGCGGCATCAGCCTTTTTGTTTTTAATGAAAACTGTGCCGGTAAAAGTTCCTGAAAGAACATATTTGATTTTTGCGCTTCCTTTATACTGAATCTCTACGCCGGAAGAAGTTTCGTCTTTTTCAGAATTTTCTACCTTCTTGATAGAGATTTCATCTGCGCTTGCGGCACCTTCAAAGCTGCTGGTGAAGCTGTTGCCGGAGAACTTAATGGAAACAGTACCTTCCGCAGTAAAGTTTTCATATAAATCTTCTGTAATAACAGCTCCTGGTGTGGTTTCATTTTCTGTAATTTCCTGAGCAGAATTGTCATTGACTTTTGCTGATTTGTTTTCTTTGCAGGAAATCATATCATTAGAAAGAAGTGCAAAAATCAGCACCAGCATTCCGGTTTTAAAAAAGTTTCTTTTAATCTTCATAGGTAACTCCTTGAATCTAATCTGGTTTTAATATATAGCTGAGGCCATGAAAAATCATGAAATGGCTTTAAGACGAATCTAAGAAAACACTTATGAAAAAGGAGGCATTTTCTCATTTCTTTTTTTGAGATTTAACTTATAATGCAAGTATGAAAAGATTGAAGACCCACTTCAAACATTTTCTAACTTTCTCCTTTTTGATGTTTGTGCTTAGCGCAACTTCTTTTGCAGAGCCTGGACAGGATGTTTTTCCTCCTTTACCTCCTGTTCAGGAACTGCCGGAAGAAGCTTCTGCAGACAGACCTCGTCATCCGCGGCCTCCAAGAGACCCGGATAATATTATTCATTACAGGGGGAACAGGGCTTATCCGGAGAATCTTCCATTAGAAATTGTTCATACACGCTGTGAAAGAAAAGCAGAAGATTTTGTAAGTCTTGTAATTTTTTTTAATCAGAGTATAAATCCACGTACAATAGGACATGATTCTTTCTTTTTTAATAACAGGCCGCTTCCTTTTGGCACGAGATTTAATTTTAACAAAAAAGGCAATTCAGTAAGAATGTTGCTGCCTTTAAGTGAAGCTACCTTTAAGTTGAAAGTTCAGAATATTTCTTCTTTTGATGGTAAAATGATTGAGCCGGTTGAGCTTCTGATTGAAGTAGACAGCGAGTGAGGTGAAAATGAAGATTTTAATTGTAGAAGATGACAAAGGAATTTCTGATTTCATAATTCCAGAACTGGAGCATGAAGGTTATACAACCTGTCTTGCGGAAACCGGGCGCCAGGCTCTTGAAAAGTTTGAAAGCGAAAAACCGGATTTAGTTCTGCTGGATATTATGCTGCCGGAATTAAATGGGCTTGAAGTGCTTCGCCGCATTCGTGCGGAGTCTACGGTTCCGGTTATTCTGGAAACTGCCCGCGGCGAAACTATCGACAAAATAAATGGCCTTAATCTTGGAGCAGATGATTATATTCCAAAGCCTTTTGAGATTGAGGAACTGCTTGCTCGTATAAATGCACTTTTCCGCCGTGTGAATTATGCCAAGGAAAAAGAGGTTCCGGTTTCAATCAAAAACCTGACTCTCAATCTTGACCGCATGAGTTTTTCGATTAAAAATGATAAGGAGCCGGAGGGGGAGGGGGCTGTTGAAGTTCAGCTTTCAAAAACAGAATTTCTTTTCCTTAAGCTTTTGATAGAAAATCAGGGCAAGGTATTTTCCCGCCAGCAGATTATTGATGAAATCTGGGGAGTTGGCCATTACATCGACGAAAATACAGTTGATGTTTACGTGGGCTATCTTCGTTCAAAAATTTCAGAATATACAAAGGATGAATATATCAGAACTGTGCGCGGTGCGGGATATATGATGGGCTAGACAGGCAGGAAGTTAAATGAAAAGATCTTTTGCTGTACGGCTATCACTGCGTTTTATGTTTATTCTCACAATTTCTACTATTATACTCGCAGTTTCTTTTTTGTATTGTGTTCGTTCTCTTGTACAGGCAAATCAGACGACGAAGTTAAAGGAATCTGAAAGAATTATATTTGAAGGCTTGTCTTCTGCTACTTCGCAGGAGGAAGATATTCTCTGGCTTTCAAGTGAGCTACCTTATTATCATTCTTATATTGCTTATAATGTTGAAACAGAAGAGGTGCTTACAACAAATGATCCGTTTTTGCCACTGTTGAAGGAAACCGGCGGTAAGGCACGGCATTACTTTGAAAAAGATTTTTTTATAGATGGTAATCTTGATATTTTTTATTACGCTTCCTCTCATACTATTGAAGGACAGAAAATTATAATAGCTGTAGTAGAAAATATTGAAAATGATTCCTTTTCAAATCTTTTTCCTCAGCTGCCTTCGGCACTTTTGCTGATGGCTCTTCCGGTACTGCTGCTTTCTTTTTTGTTCTCACTCTTACTGACAAAAAATACTATTAAGCCGGTAACAAAAATTACAAGGGCAGCTCAGACTATGACAACGGAAAACCTTGACGGGCAGCTGCCGCTTACAGGCCGTGGAGATGAGATTGATGAGCTGTCTTCAACCTTTAATGATTTGTTTCTGCGGATTAAGGCTGACTTTGACAGGGAGCGGCAGTTTTCTTCGGATGTTTCCCATGAGCTTAATACACCTCTCACGGTGATTTCGGGGCAGGCGGGGCTGTTGCTGCGCTGGGGTAAGGATAACCCTGAGCAGCTTGAAAAGTCATTGAATGCAATTAAAGATGAAGCAAAATCAATGCATGCGATAATTGAAAATCTTCTGCAGATTTCACGGGTTGAAAGTGGTCGCATTAAGCCAAAGCTTTGTCCTGTAGATGTGGCAGAGCTTTTTGACAGAGTCGCAGAAGAGTTTGCGGCTGTGGCACCTGAGGTGAAGTTTGAGATAGAATGCCCGGCTCCGGCCTCTATAGAGACAGACCCGGAAATGCTGCATCAGATTTTGACAGT
>CAMNGG010000360.1 GCA_946537975.1 uncultured Treponema sp.
TGGCTGCTGCGAAGCAGCAGTTAAATAGTTTCTATACCACAAAAAGCGTGTAGCGCATTATTGCGCGGTTTTGAACCACGAAGCCGTGACCGGGAGCCAATGTTTCAGAAACTTTTTTATAATGCGGAAGTTCTGTTATCCCGGAAAAGCCGCCCACCGTTTTCTGCTAAGATAACTGCGGTAAAAATCAATGAACAGCCAAAGAACATTTTTAATGTGAAGGCTTCGTGGAGGAAGATTGTGCTGAATAGAATGCCAAATACTGACTCAAAGCTTAGAAATAAGGATGCGATTGAGGACTGTACATATTTCAGTCCAAGGTTCTGCAGACTGAAGCCTACCATTGAACTTAAAAGGCCCAGGTAAAGCATAGAAACTACTACCCTACCGGTAAATGCAGTTGTGGTCGGGAAAGCACCGTCGAAAAATGGAGCAGTCAGCCAGCCCGCAAGGGCACAGAAAATAAACTGCAGCAGGGTCAAAAAAAGCGGATCACCTCCGGCCTTGTTGTATTTTTCTGTGTAAATAATATGCAGTGCAAACAAGACACCACAAATCAGAGTAAGCAGGTCGCCAATATTAAAGCCCTTGTCTCCCGAGCCCAAAGCAAGAAGGCCTATTCCGCTGAGAGACATAACTGCCGCAATAAAAACATAAAAGCGGGGACGCTTCTTAAAGAGCAGCCAGGTTAAAAGCGGAATCATAATTACATAAAAGGTTGTAAGAAAGGCATTTTTTCCTGCGGTTGTATAATTACAGCCAACAGTCTGGGTTGCATAGGCAAGAAAAAGAAAGAGCCCCGTAAGCGCACCATGACGGATATACTCCCGGGAAAGCAGCTTCCACTTTTTAATGAAAATCAGAGACATAACAATGGCCGCAATCGTATAACGATAAGCGACCATATAAAAAGCCCCGATATAATCGAGGCTGTCTTTTACAATAACGAAAGAAAAGCCCCAGATAGTAGCCGCAAGCAGGAGTCCCGCACTTGCGGCTACTGATGTAAACTTTGAGTTCATTTATTTTACTTCAACTCTCTTAAGGTGCCAGATATCTCTTACATAATCTTCGATTGTACGGTCGCTCGAGAACTTACCTGCGTTGGCAATGTTCTTGAGAGCCATCTTAGCCCAGCCCTTCTTATCCTGATAAGCCTCGGCAATGCGCTCGCGGGCCTTGCAGTAAGAATCGAAGTCTGCCAGAACATAGTAAACATCCGGGCGCTGACCTTCTACACCGTAAATCAAAGAGTCGTGAAGCTCCTTGAAAAGCTGATGGGTCGGGTCATAAGTACCGTCAACCAGCTGCTCAACAACCTTTGCAAGAGCAGGATTGCGGTCCAGATATTCCTGAGGATTGTAAGAGTGCTCTGCTTCCATCTTCTTGATTTCTTCTGTAAGAAGACCGAATACAAAACCGTTTTCTTTTCCAGCCTCTTCGAAAATCTCGATATTAGCACCGTCCATTGTACCAAGTGTGAGGGCACCGTTGAGCATGAACTTCATGTTAGAAGTTCCTGATGCCTCGAGACCTGCTGTAGAAATCTGCTCAGAAACATCTGCTGCAGGGAAGATTTTTTCTGCAACAGAAACGCGGTAGTTTTCTACGAATACAACACGAATCTTACCGCGAACGCGGCGGTCGTTGTTGATGCGCTCTGCAACAGTGTTAATCAATTTGATGATAGACTTAGCACGGCGGTAACCGGAAGCTGCCTTTGCACCAAAGATGAAGGTGCGTGCAGGAGGATTGTAGCTCGGGTCTTCAACAAGGCGGTTGTAAATGTACATTACGTGGAGAATGTTCAGAAGCTGTCTCTTGTATTCGTGGAGACGTTTAACCTGAACATCGAAAATACTTTCAGGGTCAAGGAACTCGTTCTGAGCATGCTTGAGGTAGTCTGCAAGAGCTTCCTTATTTTCTGTCTTAATGCGGATAAGCTCGTTGATAGAAGCCTCGTCGTCGAGGAACTTTTCCAGTCCCTTAAGCTTTGAAAGATCCTTTTCCCAGCCGTGACCAATGCGGTCTGTAATAAACTTTGAAAGCTTCGGGTTTGCGTTGAGCAGCCAGCGGCGCTGTGTAATACCGTTTGTCTTGTTGTTGAACTTCTGTGGGTAAAGAGCATACCAGTCTTTAAGCTCGGCAGTCTTCAAAAGTTCTGTATGAAGTTCTGCTACACCGTTTACACTGAAGCAGGCGTGAATAGCCATCCAGGCCATGTAAACCATGTTGTTATGAATGATTGCCATATGCTCGTGCTTGTAGTAGTCGTTAGGGAACTTCTGGCGAAGCTCAATTACAAGGCGGCGGTTAATTTCTTCAACAATCTGATATACACGTGGGAGAAGTCCCTGGAAGATTTCGATAGGCCACTTTTCGAGAGCTTCTGCAAGAATTGTGTGGTTTGTATAAGCAAAGGTATGAGTTACTACATCCCATGCTTCGTCCCAGCTTACATTGTATTCATCAATCAAAATACGCATAAGCTCAGGAATTGCAACTACCGGGTGAGTATCGTTGAGCTGAATTACATGAAGGTCTGCAAACTTAGAGAAGTCTGTTCCGTGGTCTGCAACATAGTGGCGAACCAGGTCCTGCAAAGAAGCAGAAGAGAAGAAGTACTGCTGCTTGAGGCGGAGAGCCTTTCCGCTAGGGCCGTTGTCGTTTGGATAGAGAACGCGGCTGATATTTTCTGCGCTGTTCTGACGCTCTACGGCACGGTTGTAATCCATGCTGTTGAAAAGCTGAAGGTCAAAACCATTTGGTGATGATGCCTGCCACAAGCGCAAAGTATTTACAGTCTTTGTATCAAAACCGATGATTGGCATATCGTAAGGAGTAGCGGTTACCTCTTCTGCGTTTTCAATAAAGAAGCGAGGGTTTCCTTCCGGAGTTTTCCCGTAAGCGATGTTTCCGCCAAATTTTACTGTTACGGCAAGGTCTGAACGTTTGATTTCCCAAGGGTCGCGGTGCTGCAGCCAGTTATCAGGATATTCAACCTGATAGCCGTCTTCAATACGCTGCTCGAACATACCATATTCATAGCGGATACCGTATCCGTGTCCAGGGTAATCGAGAGTTGCAAGAGAATCGAGGAAGCAGGCTGCAAGGCGGCCAAGGCCACCGTTACCAAGCCCCGCATCCGGCTCTTCATCTTCAATCATATTGAAGTCTATGTTCATTTCTTTAAGAACTTCGATTACAGAATCTTTAATACCACAGTTGATGAGGTTATTGCTGAGAGCGCGTCCCATCAAAAATTCTGCAGAAAGATAGTAAAGCTGTTTTGTAGGCTTCTTATCATATTCGTTACGAGTTGCCATCCAGTTAGGCATGATTAACTCAAGGGCAGAAGCAGAAACCGCATCAAAAAGGTCGTGCTTGTTAGCCTGCGAAATGTCCTTTCCGTACTGACG
>CAMNGG010000361.1 GCA_946537975.1 uncultured Treponema sp.
TGCCAATAATGTTGGTTATGATAGTGGAAGAAGTGTGGTGGTTTCTGGTAATATAAAGGATGTAGTTTTGTCTTCTGAGAAGCAGCGCAAAAATAATTCATTTGTAAAAAACGCAAATGATGTTGATGTATTACGACCAGATTTTCAGGACGAAGCAATCAATATAAAAATTACAGTTCCGGGCATGGGTGATTTTCCTGTGACTACAGAAATCAACCTTCCTATGGAGCTTATATCAGGCAGAAATTAGTGGATTCTTCTGGAAAGTTTAGTTATTCTTTGCGAAGGTATCCGGTAGTCCGGATACTTTCTCTTCTTTTAATAATATTTTTTATTCTCGGTTCAATTTATCTCATAGGCTTTAGAACCAAACCGGTTCCAGAAATTGTCTCTGTAGTTCCTTCTGTAGGTTCCCCAGGTGATCTTGTTGTTATAAACGGTACAAATTTTGGTGATGTACGTGATATGAGCTACGTGGAAATAGCGGGCTCAAAGCTCACGGCAAGTTCCTATATCTCCTGGACAGATAACTGCATAAAAATTGTTTTACCGGCAAATGTACAGGATGGGCTTATTGTTGTTGGAACTAAGGAAATGCGGTCAAAACCGGCCCTTTTTGCAAACGAGGTAGATATTCCCGTTCCTGTTCCAACAGTTCAGCAGGTTACAAAGCCGGTAATAACCATGCTTTCCGCAGATAAGGTTAGCCCGGGTGAGCTTCTTGTTATTTCCGGAAATAACTTTGGTGATTCAAAAAATCAGTCGCGTGTTTTATTTACAATGGACTGTAATAACAAAATCAGCGAAGCAGACTATAAAAACATGGTAATGCTTACAGAAAATATGATTCCCGCAAGCGAAGAGGATTTTGATTACGTTTCCTGGTCGAATACAGAAATTACTGTAAGGGTTCCGGACGGAGCCTATAGCGGTCTTGTGATTGTAGATACAGGCCGTGAAAAATCTGACCCTAAAGAGCTGACCATCAATATGGAAGCGGGACGTAAGGAATATCTGAATAAAAAAATCTATCTGGTTCAGTATACGGCAGATATTGCGGATGTTGTAACGGATGATGTTTCAACTATTACCCTACGCTGTCCTGTTCCTTTTTCATGTCCGGCTCAGCCAAATGTTGAAATAACAGAGATTGTTCCGGAACCGATACTTATGGATTATCAGAATAATCTTATACATCAGATTACAAAGAGCCGTAACAATACACCTAAGAGTGTCTTTAAGCAGACCTTTGTTCTGCCTGTTTTTGAAGTTCGCTCAAATG
This sequence comes from uncultured Treponema sp., assembly GCA_946537975.1. Lineage (GTDB taxonomy): Bacteria > Spirochaetota > Spirochaetia > Treponematales > Treponemataceae > Treponema_D. The sequence continues at coordinate 1,283 of CAMNGG010000361.1, forward strand.
TAATTTCTGCCAAGATTGGAAATTATAAAAATACAGAAAAGAATCTTTTAAGCGGAGCTTTAAGAGAAGATGCTCTTGTTCCGGTAAATGATTCTTCTGTGAAAGAGCTTGCGGCAAATATTATCGGGAAAGAAAAAAATCCCTGGATTAAGGCAAATCTGATATATAATTACCTCTGCGAAAAATATAAGATTCAGGAGAAGGTCAGAAAAAGTGATGCGGATCCTCTTGATTTGATAAAAAAAGGCAGCGGAGATGCTTTTGATTTCGCGGTTATTTATACAGCCCTTTTGCGCGCTGCGGAAGTACCTGCCTATACAGACGGTGGTGTATTAGTTAATCAGGATTTAAGTACGCAGCCACACTGGTGGTGTGAGTTTTATATTGATAAGGTTGGCTGGATTCCCTGCGACCCTGCTCTGGGTGCAGGTCTTGAGTATAAGCAGTGGTCAGACAGTGATGTTGTTGATGTAAAGGATTACTATTTTGGTAATATGGATTCTCATCACATTCTTTTCTCACGGGGCTGGAGCCAGCTTAAGCCTTTTAGTGCTGACAATAAGATTGTTCAGCAGCCGAGAAGCTTTGCCCTGCAGTCAATCTGGGAAGAGGCAAACAAAGATACAGCAAAATATAGCAGCTACTGGTCTGTGCCGGTGGTGAAGGGGGTATACTGATGACAAAGATTTTATCTGTTGGTGGTTCGATTATTGCTCCGGATAAGCCGGATTCTGCTTTTTTAAGTGAATTTGTTACAATGTGTAAGAAGTGGCTGGATAGCAACAAGCAGAACCGTTTGATTCTGGTAGCCGGCGGTGGAGCTCCAGCCCGTGTATATCAGAATGGTTTGAAAGAGGTTTGCGAAAAAACTGGTGACAGCTTTGATGCTAACGCTGCAGACTGGATTGGAATTATGGCAACTCGCCTTAATGCACAGCTTTTAAAGGCCTGTTTTGGCGATTACTGTAAGAATGATGTTGTTTATAATCCAACTGTTGAAGCTTTGTCTTTTGACGGTCAGGTGCTTGTTGCTTCGGGCTGGAAGCCGGGCTTTTCTACAGATACTGATGCAGTTTATCTTGGTGAAAAATTTGATGCTAAGACAATTGTAAATCTTTCTAACATTGAAAAGGTTTATACTGATGATCCTAGAAAAAATCCGGATGCTAAACCGCTCGATACAATTTCCTGGGCAGACTTCCGCAAGATGGTTGGCGACGAATGGACTCCTGGAAAGAACTGTCCATTTGACCCGATTGCCTCAAAGAAAGCGAGTGAGCTTGGCATGAAGGTTATCTGTGCCGGTGGAAAAAATATTTCAAATATTCAGGCAATTCTTGAAGATAAAGAATATTTTGGAACTACGATAGGCTAATAGCTGAAGTTTTCCATATTGACCAGAATTGCTTCCAGCTTCTGACCGTACTGTGGGTCCATCGCCCAGGTGCCGGCTAACTGATAAATAGTTTCAATATATTTTGTTTTATGAACCCAGTTGTAACGAGGATCTACAAGCTCCTTGTTAAGCTGGGTTTCTTCTTTTGTGGCATAGGCCTGCAGGTGCTGGATGTGAGCGCGAACTCCGGTCTGCTCATCTGGAAAGACTTCTCCCGGGTGGTCTGCGTCCATAGCACCGAGACCGCAGTAATTGTGAAATTCGGGCTGAACAAGGCCTCCAAAGCGCAGGTAACCTGTTTCGAGGCACATCTGGGCAAAGGCTACATCGGAATTAATTCCTTCTGCGGCGGCTTCATCTATGTAATACTGGGCAAACTGGCGGATGTGGGCCTGGTCTGCGTTTGCATTTCGGCTGATAAAATAGGCAGTTAACTGGTCTGCGGAGAGCTGGCCCTTGTCTAAAAGGCGGCGGGAAAGCTGAAGAGGTTCCTGTTTTTTTTCAAGGGAAGAGGTTGTTGCACAGGAGTTAAAGGTAAAAAAAGCGAAGCAGAGCATTATTGTAAGTTCAAGAATAATTACAGGAAAAAAAAGTTTTTTTATTGTTTTCATAAGTTTATTTTCGGAAAAATAAAAAAAATCTGAAATTTTGTCATTTTTTTTCAAAATCTTTTCCTTTTTTGGCATATCAAAACAATATTATAGGTAGAGGTTTTTATGAAGAGTAAAAAAGATTTTGAGAAGATAAAGCCTACGGTTCGCGAGACTGCTATGGAGCATGGACTTTCTTATCTCTTTAATGAGGAACTTGTTATGCTCATACTGGGGACGGGAAACAGCCAGATGCCGGTGGAAGTTATGGCTGAAAAGATTGTTGGTGTGCTCGATGATTCTGATTCAGCTGATGTGGTTGAAAATCTTTTACGTCTGAAAGGAGTCGGGCAGGGAAAAGCACTGGCGGTAGCGGCAGCTCTGGAGCTTGGGAAAAGGCGAAGTTCTCATCTTTGCGCTCCGGTACGAAGTTCTGCTGATGTAGTGCCTTTTGTTCAGAATTATGCGGTTTGCAAAAAAGAGCATTTTCTGCTGGTAACTTTAAACGGAAGTCATGAAATTATTCAGATTCATGTGGTTTCTGTTGGAACTCTGAATAAAACTTTAATACATCCGCGGGAAATTTACGGTACAGCTATGAAGGAAGATGCGGCGGCAATTGTTGTATGCCACAATCATCCTTCGGGAAATTGCCAGCCTTCGGAGGAAGATATTAAGGTTACACATACTCTTGAAAGGGTGGGAGATATTATGGGAATTGAACTTTTGGACCACATTATTGTTTGCAGGGATTCATATTTCAGCTTTCTGGATGGGGGGCTGCTGTTAAAGTCCAGAAAGAAAAATGATGGCTTTGAGGAGGCTGCAGATTTTATCGGGGACTTTGCAAAAAATATTGTTAATTTGGCGTGATTTTATTAAATTATAAGTATGAAATTATATTCTCATGCTCAGTTGATTAAAACTACTGTAATTTGTGTCGTGGCTGCGGTGCTCTTAACTGCGGCTATTTGTGTAAATATATCTAAAAAGAAAGCGTCTGAAGAGGCTGTTGCGTCAACAGATGCTTCTGCTGCGGAGATAAAGGAAATTTCCGGGGCTGGTGCGGCTGTGGCGGCTGGTACGGCGACAATAGAAAGCTCGGTTTCCTTTCTGGAGCAGAATCCGGCCTCTATAATCAGTGTTGCGGGCAGCACTTCGTCCGGCTATACGCAGGAAGAGGCTCAGAATATAAACGTTTATGCCCTCTGCAACGAAGCGGTTGTGAACATCAATACTCAGGTTACTGCCTACGACTGGTTTCTTCAGCCTTATGTTCAGGATGGCGGCAGTGGAAGCGGTTCTATTATCGATAAGCGGGGTTACATTCTTACAAACGTTCATGTAATTGCGGATGCTACAAAGATTTATGTTTCCCTTTTTGACGGGACTCAGTATGAGGCGGAGGTTGTTGGAACTGATTTAGACAGCGACCTTGCGGTAATTAAATTTACTCCACCTAGCGGAATGGAATTAAAGACTATTGCCTTTGGAGATTCTTCGGCGCTCAAGGTTGGCCAGCGGGTTATTGCAATCGGAAACCCCTTTGGTCTGGAAAGAACTATGACTACGGGTATTGTTTCCGGTCTTGGCCGTCCTATTCAGAATTCTAATAACAGGATTATCCGTGATATGGTTCAGACTGATGCGGCTATAAACCCTGGTAACTCAGGTGGTCCTCTGCTTGATACAAACGGAAAGATGATTGGTATTAATACTATGATTCAGTCCAGCAGCGGAAGCTCTGCGGGTGTCGGCTTTGCGGTTCCTTCTACCACAGCGGTTCGTGTTGTTGCTGATTTAATCAAATATGGAAAGGTTCACCGCGGTACAATTGATGCAACTGTAATTCAGATGAGCCGCAGAATTGCCCAGTATGCCGGCCTTGATATTTCAAATGGTGTTTTGATTTCTGAAGTTGTTCGTGGTGGTAATGCTGAGGCTGCTGGCCTGCGGGGTGGTAGCGAGGCTGCCTATTACGGTTCGCGCCGCGACATCATTTACATTGGCGGCGACGTCATTACTCAAATTGATGATATTGCGGTTACTTCACTGGCAGATTATTATTCTGCTCTGGAGAGCAAGAAGGCCGGCGACGTGGTAACAGTGGTTGTGCGCCGAAACCGCAAGAATGTTACCTTGAAGATTAAACTGGTGGAGAGCTAGTATCTTGTCATCCTGAACTTGTTTCAGGATCTTGTTGAGACCCCGAAACAAGTTCGGGGTGACAGGGGGAATATGAGAAAATTTGAGGTGGTTTCACCTTTTCAGCCAAGCGGGGATCAGGGGCAGGCAATTGAAAAGCTTGCAGAAGGCTTTCTTCGCGGCGATAAATTTCAGACTCTCAAGGGTGTTACCGGCTCGGGAAAAACCTTCACTATGGCAAAAATCATTGAGAAGGTTCAGCGGCCAACTCTTATCATCAGTCATAACAAAACTCTTTCGGCCCAGCTTTACCGCGAGTTCAAATCATTTTTCCCAAATAATGCTGTAGAATATTTTGTCTCATATTACGACTATTATCAGCCTGAGGCTTATGTTGCGGCCCGCGACCTTTATATCGAAAAGGACTGCGACATCAACCGTGAAATAGACCAGATGCGTCTTAAGGCTACCTACAGTCTTATGGAGCGCCGCGATGTTATTGTTGTTGCGACTGTTTCCTGTATTTACGGTCTGGGTATGCCTGATGTTTACAAGGGCATGCGCGTTCATGTAGAGATTGGGCAGACTCTGGACATCAAAAAGTTTGCCAATTCCTTGATTTCCATGCAGTACAGTCGAAATGACAATGTGCTGGAACGTGGTAACTTTCGCATTAAGGGTGATGTAATTGAAGTTTTTCCGCCTTACATGGAAACCGACGAAGGCTATCGTATTCTGCTGGATTGGGAAGAGGTTGTTCACATTCAGCGTTTTGATGTAATGAATCATTCTGCGACAGGTGAGCTTGATGAAACTGTCTTTTATCCGGCAAAGCACTTTGTTGCTACTCATGATCAGCTTTTGACTGCAACCGACAGAATCCAGAAAGAAATGGAAGAACGTGTTGAAGAGCTTCGTGCTGCCGGAAAAATGCTGGAAGCTGAGCGTCTTAAAACACGAACCACTTATGATATAGAAATGCTTAAGGAAATGGGAACCTGCCCTGGCATTGAAAACTATTCGGCTCCGATTGCGGGGCGGGCTCCGGGTGAACCTCCTGCAACTTTGCTTCATTATTTCCCGGATGATTTTCTTTGCATGATTGATGAGGCTCACGTTTCTGTTCCTCAGATAGGGGCTATGTATGAAGGCGACCGCAGCCGCAAGCAGAATCTTATTGATTTTGGTTTCCGCCTTCCTTCTGCCGCTGATAACCGCCCTCTTAAAAAGGCCGAGTTTGATGCAAAAATGAATCAGATAATTTATGTTACAGCAACGCCGCGTCCTGAAGAAATTAAGCAGAGTACGCAGGTTGTTGAGCAGCTGATTCGTCCGACCGGACTTCTTGACCCTATTGTGGAAATCAGACCTAGCGAAGGTCAGATGGAAGATATTTACAAGGAAGTTCGCGAAAGAATTGACCGACACGAACGCAGCCTGATTTTGACGCTGACTAAAAAAATGGCCGAAGACCTTACCGACTACCTCACCGAGCTCAAGCTTAAGGTAAAATACATTCACTCAGAAATTGATACCTTTGAGCGAGTGGAGATTTTGAAGAGCCTGCGCGCCGGTGAGATTGATGTGCTTATTGGAATCAACCTGCTGCGAGAAGGAATTGACCTGCCGGAAGTAAGCTTTATCGCAATTCTTGATGCGGACAAAATCGGCTTTTTGCGCTCAGAAACTTCTCTGATTCAGATAATCGGTCGTGCAGCCCGCAATGCCGAGGGCAAGGTAGTGATGTACGCCGACCACATGAGCCCTGCAATGGAAGCGGCCGTAAAAGAAACAAAGCACCGCCGCGAGGTTCAGGAAGCCTACAACAAAGAGCACGGAATTACGCCTAAGACAATTTCAAAAGCAGTTGAAGATATCCTCGAGCACGAAAAGGCTGATGCAGAAGCCGATGCCGCAATGGAGCTTGAGGTTCTGAAAAACAAGGCAAATCTCTTTAATCCTAAGGATCGCAAAAAGCTTATCAAGGCACTTACAGAAGAAATGACTGCCTGTGCCGACAGAATGGAATATGAGCAGGCAGCGGCTCTGCGTGATCAGATAAGGGAAATCGAAGCGCAGTATGGGAAGTGATTTTTTTTGTATTTTATATATGTATATGTTATAATCATAAACGAAGGAGGATTTTGTATGACACCAGCAGCTCAGAAAACCGCAAATCATTATATTGATTTATTGTCAACGTTGGATTCTGAAATTAAGCTCAGAATAATTAACAGTCTTTCAGCTTCTCTTATGAATGATATTTCAAAATCCTCTGATAAAAAAACAGTTCGTTCTTTTGGAATGGCAAGGGGCAAATTACAATATCCGGATGATATAGATTTTTGTAATGCAGAGATTGCAGATATGTTCGGGGTTAATGTATGAATTTTTTGCTTGATACTCATATTGCACTGTGGTATTTAAGCGGTGATTCTAAGCTTTCCAAGAAAGCGAAATCATATATTGATGATAGAAAGAACTCTATTTATTTCAGTGTAGCTTCTATGTGGGAAATTGAAATAAAACATATTCTTCATCCAGATAAAATGATAAGCAGTGGAAATGATTTCCTTTTAAATTGTGAAAATGCAGCTTTTTCTTTCTTGCCATTACATCCTGATCATATAAATCTTTTACATACCTTAAAACGTAGTAAAAAAGAACAACCGCATAATGATCCGTTTGATAGAATCCTTATTTCGCAAGCTAAATCTGAAAAAATGATTTTGCTGACACACGATACTCTTCTTTCTGGTTATAAAGAAAAGTGTGTCGAAGTTCTGTAGAATTGTTTTCGGATGGGCTTATAATATTTTTTTTGAAAAAAATTGATATCATTTTATGAGACACTTATTCAATTTCTTCTATAAACATCAGAACAAAATGGCAATTTTTTATTCTAAATAAAGAAAGTTGGATTGGTAAACCAGTGCAAGTTATTCCAATGACTATTGTTATGTATTGATTGTTACACTTTAATCCTTAAAGTTTCGCCACTCCATCCCCGGTTTCGCAAACGAAAAATCCTGCCTTGTAGCCGATGGCTTTTTCGTAGGCGGTCTGGACGTTTTTTATGAAACTGTCGATTTTGTCTTTGTGAACCAGGGCGATGGCGCAGCCGCCGAAGCCGGCTCCGGTCATGCGGGCGCCCAGGCAGCCTTCCTGTTTTTGAGAGGTTTCGGCCAGGGTGTCCAGTTCTAATCCGGTTACTTCGTAATCTTCTTTGAGAGACTTGTGGCTGGCGTTGAGCAGGCGGCCCAGCTTTTCGAGATTGCCGGCCTTAAGTGTTGCAGCCGCATCTATTACCCGCTGATTTTCTGCAATGCAGTGGCGGGCGCGTTTGTTGAGAATCGGGTCTTCGACAAGGGCGCTGTATTTCTCCCAGTCTGCTGGAGTAAGCTGGCAGAGGGTGTCAATCTTCACTCCGTTATTCTGAAGGATTTTAAGAGCTTCTTCGCACTGGCCTCGGCGTTCGTTGTATTTTGAATCAGCTAATTTTCGAACCTTGTTTGTGTTCATAACAACAAATCGGTAGTCGCCGAGGTCGAGGGGAACATACTCATATTCAAGAGTGTTGCAGTCCAGAAGCTCTGCGTGATTTTTCTTTCCGGTCGCAATAATGAATTGGTCCATGATTCCGCACTTTACGTTCATAAAGTTGTGCTCGCTCATCTGGCCAAGCTTTGCAATTTCAATTCGGTTCAGGTCGAAGCCGAAGGTGTCTATAACTGCATAGGCAAAACCGCACTCAAGTGCAGATGACGAAGAAATGCCACCGCCGGCCGGAATGTTCGATGCCATGAGAATTTCAAAACCGCAGTCGAATTTAAAACCGCGCTCTTTGAGCTGGGAAAGAATTCCGTTCAGGTAGTTTGCATAATCATTTGCTTTGTCGTAAACAAAGGTCTGATTTATATCGAACTGGTAGCTGCCGGGGAAGCGGGCATCGTTGTACAAAACTTTTGTGTCGCTGCGCTTGCGGATTGCAATATAAAGATAGCGGTTGATGCTGGCAGGGAAAACTTTGCCGCCGTTGTAGTCTATGTGCTCCCCAATTATATTTATGCGGGCCGGAGAAGAGTAAAGACGAACTGATGCCTCTTCGCCGCCGTACATTTTGAGAAAGGCTTTCTTGAGTTCTTGAGGCGTATATTCTTTTGAAGTTAAATTTTCTGACATTTGATTTCTCCTTTGCAAGGTGGTTTCGTGTTTCGACAAGCTCAACAACCGTTTGCTTCGGGCACTCAACCACCGTGTTACAGCTTCGCAATAAATCTTTCAAAGGCGGCTAAGCCTGCTTCATTGCATTTGTAAACGCCGGCATGCTCCAGAACCTTGCTGAAGACTATTCCGGTTTCTTTTTTGAGTATCTCGATTATAGCGTCTTCTGCCAATCCGGCAAATGAACTATATTTTTCCTTGAGTTTGTCCAGCCAGTCTGCGTGTTTTGCAAGGGCCTCGTCGGCGCGGATGTCGCGGCCGGCAAGAATTGCATCAGCCAGTTCCTTAAACTCTGTCTTGAGTCGGCCCGGCAAAATCGCAAGTCCCATAACTTCAATCAAACCGATATTTTCCTTTTTGATATGATGAAGCTCTGCGTGCGGGTGGTAGACTCCAAGCGGATGTTCAGCAGTTGT
>CAMNGG010000362.1 GCA_946537975.1 uncultured Treponema sp.
AAGATGCTTGCTGATGCTATCGAAAAGGTAGGAAAAGACGGTGTTATCACTGTAGAAGAATCAAAGAACATGGAAATGACTGTTGATACTGTAGAAGGTATGCAGTTTGACCGCGGATACATTTCTTCTTACTTTGTAACAGACCGCGAGCGTATGGAAGCTGATTTTGATGATGCTTACGTTTTGATTTACGACAAGAAGATTTCAGCAATGAAGGATCTTCTCCCAATTCTTGAAAAGGTAGCAAACGCTGGTAAGTCTCTCGTAATCATCTGTGAAGATGTTGAAGGTGAAGCTCTTACAACTCTCGTTTTGAACACAATTCGTGGAACAATCAAAGTTTGTGCTGTAAAGGCTCCAGGCTTTGGTGACCGCAGAAAGGATATGCTCCAGGATATCGCAATTTTGACTGGAGCTACTGTAGTTTCTGAAGAAGTTGGACTTAAGCTTGAAACTTGCGGTACAGAAGTTCTTGGTAAGGCTAAGTCTATTAAGATTGACAAGGACAACACAACAATCGTTGGCGGTGCCGGAGCTTCTAAGGCTATCAAAGACCGTGTTGCAGAAATCAAGAATGCTATTGAAAAGTCTACATCAAGCTACGACAAGGAACAGCTCCAGAAGCGTCTTGCAAAACTCGCTGGTGGTGTTGCAGTAATCAACGTTGGTGCTAACACAGAAACAGAAATGAAGGAAATGAAGTTCCGCGTAGAAGATACAATCGCTGCTACACGTGCTGCTCTTGAAGAAGGTATTGTTTCTGGTGGTGGACTTGCTTTGATTGAAGCTTCTAAGGCTTTGAACGAAATCCCTGCTGACCTTACAGAAGATGAAAAGGTTGGATTTAAGATTGTACGCCGCGCTCTCGAAGAGCCAATGCGCCAGATTGCAGAAAATGCAGGTCTTGACGGAAGCGTAATTGCTGAACGAGCTAAATCAGAAAAGAAGGGTGTTGGATACAACGCTCGTACAGGCGAATGGGTAAATATGCTTGAGGCCGGAATTATCGACCCGGCTAAGGTTACATGCTCTGCTTTGAAGAACGCCGCATCTGTTGCAGGAACTCTCCTCACTACAGAGTGTGCTATTACAGATATACCCGAACCTAAAGTAGCAGCACCGACACAGCCTGATATGGGAGGCATGTATTAATACGCGAGTTTGCGCAAGCAAACTCGGTAGCACGCGTAAGCGTGCGACATATGGGTGGAATGTATTAATCGACTGAGTTCTGCGGTGGTTTCGATACGGCCTTCGGCCTACTCAACCACCGGCTTAACGACAGATTTTTATTCCAACAGAAATCAGCATACCTTGTGCGTCTTTATCAACAATAAGGCCGCCGACCGGTATGCTGATGTTTATTACAGGCCCTGCACGAAGCTGCGGTGTCAAATTATATAACCAGCTTCCGCCGGCAGTAAGATAAAGCCAGCGCGGTTTATTCCAGAAATATTCATTGATTCTTTTTACATCTTCCCCTGCAGAACCGCTCCAGCCGGAGTCAGTTGACTTTACACCTGGAGAAAGGAGGCCGAATCTCATAAAAATTCCAAGTCCGGCGCTTATTTGAAAACAAGAGTTTTGCAGGAATATAGAGTAAAGAGCCGGAAGATTAAGCATAAAGGAAAGTGTAGTCGTGGTGCGGTTTTCTATTTCTGCCGGCAGGGCGCGGTTATCATAATAAAGGTGCTGCATCATAAAAAAGCTGATGGTTGGCTGAATGGCAAGCATAGAGGCATCTGGCCAGAGAAAGCCGACAGTAATTGGATAAACAATTGGCGATGGTGCACTTACCAGAACGCTTTCAGTATTAATATAGATTCCTGGCTCAAACTGCATAACGAAGTCGGCAGTGTACCTGGATGCTTCTGCAGCAGGTTCTTCAACTACCTGGTCTGCTGTCTCCTCAATATTTTCTTCCTGGCAAAAAACCGGCATGAGGAAAAAAATTGTCGTAAAAATCAGAAAAAGCTTTTTCACAGGCAAGTCCTAAATCAATCTGCTGAAAAGAGTTCTTTCAAGATTAACCTGAAGAAATCCTGTGCGGCCTGTTTTGTAGAAGGAAGATTCTTCCCAGGCAGCATAAAGAGTTGTACCGGCAATTACAAAATCAGAATAAACATAACCAACCGGAAGCTTTGGAAGTCTTATTGCTACAGGCTTTCCGCTGCGTAAAATATGTTTTCCTGGCAGGGCACCTTCAAGGAAGAGAGTGCCGTCTTCGAAAAGTGCCGCACTCCAGGTTGCAGAAAGAATTGCCTTCGCATTGAGAGCTTTTTCATTACTGTCTGAAACTTCATTTTCATAAATACGTGGAGAAGCGCCGCCTGCATTTTTGACTTCGATAATAAAGGGGAGCTTTTCATCAAAACCGGAAAGAAGCTTTTTAATGCGGTCTGGTGAATCAGTATAATTATGATGAATCCTGCAGGAACGGAAGAAATCTGCGTCACATTCTTCTTTCTGGATTTTTCCTTCGGCAGTAGAAGGTGAAAGTGAAAGCAGAGAAACAAGAGGCTTAAAAACTAAATAAGAAAACTCATTCTTTGTGTCAGAAATTGTTTTTATGCTGCAGCACCATTCCAGCCCGTTCCAGAAAAAGTCTGTAACTTCTGAATTTGTTTTGTCTGTTATATTGTTGCAGTTGAGAACCGGATAGGAAATTTTTGCATTTGAATCAAACTGAAGCAGAAAAAGATGAGCAGAACTGTCTGATTTATAATCGGGAGCAAGAATTGTATCATTAAAAAAGGCACTTTTGTAAACGGAAAAGACAGGAGTGTTATTTACGAAAACAAGATTGCCGGCTGTCCGGTCTGAAAAAAGACTGGTATCCGGTGAGAGCGAAATATTTTCTCCATTAAAAGTAAGAATGCCCAGCCGGTTTACAATAGCAAAGGCATTTGCATTTGCCGATTGTGTATAGGCTTCGTTGTTTGCAGAAGAAATGCGGATGCTCTCTGTCCACGGCTTCTGTACCTGAGCAGGTGCATTTTGCGGACGGTCTATATTATGGTAATTTGTATTAGAAAAATAATACCAGGCATGATTTGTTTTTGTTATTTCCAGTGAGATTGCGTTTTGAAGGGGAAGCTGAGCCTGCTTTTTTTTGCAGGAACAGATAGAGAGAGAGAACGCACAAATAATAAGGACAAAAGCCAGTTTAAAAATTTTCATATATCTTCAATGTATATCGGCAGATAAATAAACTCAAGTGATATATTTTTTGTACTTTTATAAGTTATAAAAATTCCGCTCTTTTTCCCGTCTCCAAGCAGAAGTGGTACATTTTTTATGACTGTTATCTGATTTCTTGCTGCTAAAAACTGATTTTCCGGGATAAAGGTAGAAAGATATGAAATTGCCGGAAGCTTAGAGGTTTCCAGACTTACACTTCCAGTAGTGTTCAAAAGACTTGTCTTAAAAGACTGGGCGGTAATGCCTTCCAGAAGCGGTCTTTGAGGAACAAGCCAGGGATTATAAAAAAGCTTGTCGTCTTGAGAAAGCTTCTTTTCTATGCTTTGCTGAGCCTTTTTCCAGTTGAAGATACTTACAAGGTATTCCGCTTCCACAGGTGAAAGAGATTCTGCACGTCCTTCGGAAAATACAGTTTTCATAATATGAGCAAGAAAACCCTGTTCCCAGCTTGCACAAGAGGCAGAAGTCAGCATATTTTCCGCAGGATAAAGGTAGCCTGCCGGCTGGAAGTAGGCGCATTCCTTATTATCAAAAAGCAGTGTAAGTGGCTGGGCAAGAAGGCAGAAAGGCCGGTTCTTTTTTGTATGGATCAGCACAGTATTTTCACTGGTATAAAAGGATTTTTCTTCTCTGGCATTTGCAATAGTAATATGCCAGCGGGTTAATTGAGGGTAACTTTCTGCAAGCGCATCCTGGGGTGGCCAGGAGGGCAGCGAAATACAGATGCTTTCTTCCGTGGCCGCATCAAGGGCCTGACTACAGGAGCAGAGGGGAAGAAAAAGGGTGATAATTAAAACACTAAAAATAAATAAGTTTTTCATACTATATAAATAGTATGACTTGTTTCATTTTAGGAAGTTTTTTGAGAAAAAAAAATAAAAATTTATTCGAATTTAGCTATTTCTGCCTGACAGAGCTGGTCGCAGAGCTCGTTGTATTCAATTCCGGCGTGACCCTTTACCCAGTTCCAGGTAACATTAAGACCTGCGTTGAGGCTGTCTAACTGAACCCAGAGATCCTGGTTTTTTACCGGCTTTTTGTCTGCGGTACGCCAGCCCTTAGCCTTCCAGCTTTTTATCCAGGTGGTAATGCCGTTTTTTACGTACTGACTGTCGATGTTTACGGTTACGTGGCAGCCTGCAAAGTCTGGAGTATTATGAACTACAGTCAGGGCTGTAATAGCGGCCATAAGCTCCATGCGGTTGTTTGTAGTCATTTCTTCGCCACCGGAAAGCTGTTTTGCAAGTCCGTCTGCAATTACTACTATTGCCCAGCCTCCTGGCCCTGGATTTCCGTGACAGCCGCCGTCTGTGTATATTGTGATTTCTTTCATGAAAATTCCTTTTTTACTTCAGATAAAAAATTAACCCAGGCTTGGGAAAGCACTTCATATCCCTTCTCGTTTGGATGAATGCCGTCATAGCACATCAGGTCTTTATGATTTTCAAATAAAGGCCAGGGGTCAAGATACTGAATCTGATTTTCTTTAATAAAGTTGTCGAGGGCTTTTTTGTAAATTAATTGATTTTCTCCCAGAGTCTCCGGCCTGCCATTTAAAAAGGTCAGAATAGCCTTTTCATCCTGTCCCTTTATGATAGTTTTGAACCAGTCGTCGCAGACATAGGGAATGAGCCCCATAGAAAGCGGTGTGATTTTATGGGCCCGGCAGAGGCTTACCATTTCTTTGAGACTTTGAAGATATTCTGCGAGAGGAACCTTTTGAATCAGAGTGCCCCAGTCATAGTCGCAGTCGTTAGAACCGAACTCGATGATACAAAAATCTGCTGCTTCAAGTTCGCCGGAACTGCACTTTTCCAGATATTTCTTAAGCTTTAAGAGGCCTTTGGTAGAAATATTGCCGTAAATTGAACGGTTATCAAGCTCAAAGCCAAGTTTTTTTTGGGCCAGGGAAAGGGAATCGTTCTCGGTTACATCAAAGAGCTTGCTGGAACCGGGAATTGTGATTACACCTTTTAGAATTGAATCGCCGAAGACGACTAATTTCATGTGGACCTCCTGAAGGTGGTTTCGTGTTTCGACAAGCTCAACAACCGTTTGCTTTGCGACGTACTCAACCACCGTGAAGTTTTAAACGATAACGCCCTTTGTGCTTGGAACGCTGCCGCCGCGGCGCTGGTCTATTTCTGTTGCA
>CAMNGG010000363.1 GCA_946537975.1 uncultured Treponema sp.
ATGAAATCATATTGTTCCCAAAAGAAAATAAAGATTATAAAAACTTCGTAGTTTTAAAAAAGAATCCGGAAGATGATAGCTGGAAGGAAGAATATCGCTTCCCACTAAACACTGATTTATTAAAAAAAGGCTGGCAATTAAACGACACTCCTTCTCCTACAGGAAATAACAAATATCTTGTTACCAGCTTTAATGACGGAAGCTTGAAAGTCAATAAAAAGTATTATTACGCATTATTCAGAAAAAATGAAAAATGGGAGCTTGCAGATGTAATTGAAAATCCTTATAACAACTACGATACAGCATTTGCCCTGTCTGGAGATTTTCTTGCGGTTGCAAACTCGATTCGTGAAGAAGAAAGTGTGGTTTCAATTTACAAGCTATCCGCAGATTGCTTTGATTTAATTCAAACAATTGATATAGCAGACAGCAGCCATAAAAACTGGACTTATTCCTGCAAGGTAAATTTTTACAAAAATGAACTGATTATTTCAGATTGTAATTTTACAAATAATAATGCGGCAATATGGTCAGAGGATTTTGATGGCTGTGGAAAATTAAGCTTTTATACTTTCAAGGATGGAAGCTTCAGAGAAAAGCAGTCAATTACATATAAAGATGTTTCCTTTGATAATAAGAAAAAATATGTAGGCTTGGGACGTAAAATAGAAGCAATTGCTGACGACTGTCTTGTTGTTACAGATACCTCCAAAAATCAGATTATAATTAAAAAAATAAATGATGAATGGAAGTGTGTTGATGAATCAAGCTTAGACCCGGAAAGCCTTATTCAAAATTCTGATTATGAGATTTATAAAGAAAGCGGCTCCGAATATATTTTTGATAATCAATATTACAGGATTTCTTTTACAACCTATATAAGAAATAACAAAAATAAATCTGTACAAGAAATTGTGATGAATCCTTCAGATAATACTTTTTATACAAGGCCAATTAAATTAGGCAAGACTAACACTGAACCACTTGAAAATGCCTGGTTTGTTGAAGACGATTAATTTTTATATGGAAAACTATCGGGGCGTTGCGGGGTGTCCCCGCTGGGTGGGGTAGCGCAAGACTGCGAAGCTGGCTGGCGCGAGGGGCGGGGCTCCGCCCCCTTTTATAAAAATCTATGCGCCTAAGAAGAAAAGCGAGAAGAAGATGTAGACGCTGCCAAAGAGCATGATGATGTTACTGAAGAGGTGCATGAACTTGATTTTCTTGAGATTGTAGAAAATGATGCCCACGAGGTAGAAGGCGGCTCCGAGAATCAGCATGCTGAAGCTTTTTGCGGAGAGGACTTCGAAGAGGTTTTTAGCAACTACGAGTCCCGAGAAGCCGGCTACGATATAGAAAACTACGTTCAGCTTTGAAAACTTTTGGCCGGCGATGGCGTAAAAAAGAATTCCTACGAAAACAATTGTCCAGACTATGCCAAAGAGAATCCAGCCTGTCATTCCCTGAATTTTTGTGATTGTATATGCGCTGTAACCAAAGCCTATGATGAGGAAGGTGAAAACGTGTGACAATCGGTCGAATACAATTTTAGCGGTGATGTTTGTGAGCGCATGCTGAAGTACTGAACTGAGGTACATCAAAATCATTGAAGCGCCAAAGAGTGAATAGAAAACTGTTGTTACATTTACAAAGCTGTCGAGCTTGCTTACGGCAATTGTATCGAGGATAGCGGTTGCGGCTATGAAAAGTGCAACGCCGATTCCCTGTACGATTGAACTTGCAATTTCTTCGACAACGGTAAGACGGCGAGTTTGCTTGCTGAGTTCCAGAAGCTTCTTTTCATTTTCAATTCGTTTTGCAGCACGCTTTTTTGCACGTTCGCTTTTTGCATATTCTTCTGCGGCATATTTTGCCTTCAGGCGTTCAGGATCTTCTGCGTACTGAATATTTACCTGCTGAACGGCATTTTCATAATCGATTTTGAGCTGCTTAAGGCGTGAAAGCTTTTTCTTTTTAAGTGATTTCAGGGTTGATTTTCTTACGGCTTTCTCTGCGATATCATCCTGTCTGGACATAGTGGTACCTCTTTTTTCGTGATTATTCTATTATGACATTTTTTAATGATTTTGTCAAAATAAATTATTTTGAGAGTTCGTATAAAAGGACGCCTGCCGCAACTGAAACATTGAGGCTGTCAATTTTGCCGCAGGTTGGTATTGAGATGATTGTGTCGCACTGTTTTTCGAGGAGCTGGGCAATTCCTGTGCCTTCGCTGCCCATTATGAGAACGGATTTTGCAGGGAAGTCTATTGTGCGGCAGTTTTGTCCGCCTGCGTCTGCGCCGTAAATCCAGAAGCCGGCTTCTTTAAGGAGCTCGGTTGCGCGAACTAAGTTGTTTACGATTGCAACCGGAACCCAGGCGCTGGCACCGGCAGAGGTGCGGCCTATTACTTCGTTGCCGGCAATGTCGCTTGCAGAATTGTGTTCCGGTATTACTACGAGGGAAGCTCCGAACTGATCGCAGCTGCGGAGTATGGCGCCTACGTTGTGGGGGTCGGTGATGCTGTCGAGGATTACGACGGTGCAGCGGGAAACTACCTCGCCGGCTGCGCCAGATGAATTGTCCCCGCCGGAAAGTTCGGCATCGCCGCTGTGGGTTTTTACCCAGGCGTCAAAATCTACAAGATTAGCAGCCTTTTTTTCGCCGCCTTTGATTTCCATTACAATTCCGCGGTGGTCGCGCAGGCTTTCGTCGAGCCCTGCCACAAGCGAGTCGAGTTTTTTATCATCAGTCTGCTCGCAGGTAATTCCCGCTTCCTTTGCGGCAGCAAGAATCTTTTTAACTCGAGGTCCAGGCTTACTGAAATAGAGCTTGAGACCTGCCGCGCCGTCTTTTTTTTGAGAACTCTGAGAACGAACCTTTTCTTCAATTGAATGGAAACCTGTTATATACATATTAGTCCACGTCTGGTGGTTGAGTGCCTGCGAAGCAGGCTTATCGAAACCACCTTGCTTTCCTGTTATCTACCGCAGCACTGTTTGTATTTTTTTCCGCTTCCGCAAGGGCAAGGATCGTTACGACCAACCTTTGCACCAACACGTTTTACAGTTGTTGGAATTACGTTTCCAGCGACATACTTCCAGTCATCACCAATTTTTCTGAAAAGAGAAATTTCGTGGTGAACGTCGTGCATATTGTGAAGAGTATAATCAGCTTCGAACTCTACAATTTCTTCGCCTTCTTTTTCGCCTTTTTCTGTGCGCAAAATCTTAAGACCGTTCCACTGAGACTGCTTGCTCCAGTCCTCTGTTGCCTTGCGGTCAATTTCGCCGATTCCCTCGCCTTCTTCGCAAGAGTTAATGATGTAGTCAATCTCGCCTACTACATAAGAGGTGTAGCGTGCTCGCATACAGGCTTCTGCGCTAGGAGCCTTAGTTTTTCCTTTGATAATTGGTTCACAGCATTCGCCATATTTTTTGCCCGAACCACAAGGGCATAATTCGTTAGTATTACTCATATGGAATATTTTAATGAATTTACCGGCGGTCTACAAGGTTTATTTTTCAGAGGGATTTTCAGGGATTGTTCCGGGCGTTCCCGCCCGCTCTGCGGTCGGTCGGGCTTTCCGCCATTCCGCTATCGCTCCAGCCTCTTCCCTCGTTCGTTACGTACGGTGGTTGAGCCTGTCGAAACCACCACAAAACTCCGTTTCCTGATTACCCACCGAGGTCTCATCACAAACTCACTCAGTCCAGTGGCCGCCTTCGGCGTGGCTCCAATCCCTAACGCATCACAAATTCTACCTTTCTCTCAAAAATTTACTCCAAATGCATATAAAATCAAGTTTTAAGCGAAATTATATGCACATTTTCCGTAATTTTTGATAAATTTCTACGTTTTCAGCGTTTTACACCCAGAAATTTAATCAAAATTCAAGAAAATCCGGACATTTTTGATGATTTTAACCTAAAGTGTGCATATAAAAATGAATAATTCGTTAAATTATATGCATTTTTCATAAAAATTGGTATTTAGACTTACCTCTGCAAACCTCTCCAAACGTAACTAATCATTTCATAAGCTTTTTTTTGTAAGTTCCTCGTACATTTTGAATAATTCTGCGACACATTTACTTTCAAGTTTCATTACATCCTTGCTAAAACCATAAGCCTGACAAACTGCCAAATCGTTGGCTCTGTGAGCTTGCCTGAGTTCTGGCGGCATTAATGTTTCATCATAAAGGTCTGCAAGCGATGAATTTGGATATAAGGCTCGAGCATCCAGAATTGCCTGAGCAGTTTCTTCGATTTTAGCCTTTTGTTCTTCCGTTGGTGTTGGCCATGGGAAGTTGTTGTAAACAATGTCCTTTGAATAACGATAATCACTCTTTAATCTTCCTGCAACAGCTCGCATCCATGCCATGTGAACATTTGAAGTAAGAATTCCGAATTCATATAAAGTTGCATCCATAATTATAGTTGCAGAATCTGTCGGTATTGTTTCTGAATTTAAAAATCCAATAGGTATATACCTTCTTTGTTCAGAAGAAACTCTAGGAACTATTAAATAATGCTCAGGATTCTTTGTTTCTCTAAAAAGGGAAGGTGTATCTGCTAATTTCTGTCTATCTTCTGCTCCCTTCAAGCGGTCAGCTCTGCAAGCTTCAATTCTTTTTAAAACCAATGGCATCTTTCTTAAATCTGATGGATTTGCACCTACAAGCCATAAACAATATCTTTTTTTATTGTTTATGTACTCTTCTGCTCCTGTAAGTTTCTTTATATATTTTATTGCAGATGGTTCATTTTTTATAAAATCTTCATATTCATCAGCCTCAATAATTAAATTCCCACCATCAGCAGGACGGTTTCCTGTACTCATTTCCGGAACACTACATAAAGGTTTAACTCTACTTTCAATAAATATATCTGGAGCATCTATCAAATATCCGTTAATGTTTTTTACTTTTATGGGTTGTGCTTCATTTAAATAAATAATTTTATTTTTCACGTTTTCAGAACAACTAAAACCTATTATTACACAATGTACATGAGCTTTTAAGTTTGCCTCACTATCCCACCGGAAAGTTCTATAAGCAAAATCTATATGAGTTGAGAATAGATCAACAAGAGGTTTCCATACACTTGCGACCTGTTCCCCTTGGGTAATTGAATTCGTTGATACAAGGGCACAGTGTATTGATGTCCCTTGAATATATTTTGAAGCCTTATAATACCAAGCCGAAACATAATCAATTTTTCCAGCTGTTTTATAAAGTTTACCTTTTTCATCTACATAAATAGAAAGCATATCTTTTTTCTGCTCTATAGATTGAAGTCCATATCCAACAAAAGGCGGGTTACCCATTATGTATGTTAATTCATATTTAGAGATAACAGAATTCCAATCAACTCTAAGAGCATTGCCTTCAATAATATTTGTATAATTATCTAGTGGCAAAAAAGATGTTGCAGAATTTGTAATCGAATTTGTTTCCTGAAGCATCTGACATTCTGCAATCCACAAAGCAGTTTTTGCGACAACGCAGGCAAAATCATTTATCTCAATTCCGTAGAACTGCTGAATATGAACTTTTACAAAATCATAACCAAAAAGCTCTGTAAGAGTGCCCTGCCCTTCTCGTCCACCTATCATTAATTGCAGACATTTATTTTCCAATCTTCTTAATGACAAATAAGTCTCTGTCAAAAAGTTTCCAGAACCACAGGCAGGGTCTAGAAATTTCAGATTACCTAATTTTGTCTGGAATCGAAGAAGCTTCTCATTTCTCGTTGAGATTTGTGGAATACTTTTTATCGATTCATATTCTTCATAAAGTTCATCCATAAACAAAGGGTCAATTACCTTATGAATGTTTTCTATGGAAGTGTAATGCATACCACCTGAACGCCTTGTTTCAGGATTCAATGTAGACTCAAATACGGCTCCAAAGATTGTTGGAGAAATCTGAGACCAGTTAAAATCTGCACTTGCCTTATTTACAAGCAGATCTTTTAATTGCTCTGTAAAATGAGGAATCAATAAATCTTCTTCTGTAAAAAGTCCGCCGTTTACATAAGGAAAGGCTGCAAGTTCTTCTTTAAGAAAAGGGTCACGTTCTTCCGGCTTCTGGTCTAAAATCTTAAAAAGTTGAAGAATTGCTTCTCTCAAATCTTTTGCTTCATATTGTTTAAGATAATCTCCGAACATTGATTTATGACCAAAGATTCCGGCATCCTCAGCATAAAAACAAAATACCAGACGAACACAAAGCATATTCAAACTTTTTAAACAGGTTGTCATATCAATATTCTTTGCAAGCTGATATTGTGCTAAAAGCTGGTCATAAATAAGTCCTACAATATCACCGGCTTTTATAGAAAGCTCCATCTCCTTTTTAAGATGCTGGCTTCCCAAATCAGTGATAAATGAAAGCCTGTAAAATTCTTTTTCAAGATTTTCCAGCAGAATTTCTTCAGGCTCTCCATTTGGATTCTCCATATCATAAACAAGGAATGATTTAAAATTACAGGTTACGACCCAGCGTGGAT
Source organism: uncultured Treponema sp. (assembly GCA_946537975.1). Lineage (GTDB taxonomy): Bacteria > Spirochaetota > Spirochaetia > Treponematales > Treponemataceae > Treponema_D. The sequence continues at coordinate 6,511 of CAMNGG010000363.1, forward strand.
GCTTTGAAACAGGAAGCTCTGTAATATATCTTTTTGCCTGCTGAAAGGGATTTAAAAAAGTTCCGTCTGACTGTTTAATTGGAGCACGGAGATCCTTATCAATACTTTTCTGTTCAATAAGAACCTTGGTCTGCGGAATGTATCCGTCAATAAAAGAAGTATGGTCCAGCTTTACCTGATCTTCAAAAGTTATAAATGATGAAAAATCTTTTATATCAAAAACGTTACAAAGTAAATCCAGCCAGAACTTTTGACTTTCACCTTTCTCGTAACCTTTATCTTTCCAATCTTCACTAAACTTTTTTGCTGCTTTCTGCTGTTCTGATTGAGTCATGACCTTTTTCCTTATTTAACACAATAAATTTTGAAATATTGTTGTATATACCAACATTATAGCATTAATTATCGTGTATACATAATAAAAAGCCATGTTTTTATCGTTTAAAATAACAATTGTATGGATTTTCAGGATGATTTCATTGCAAATCTAAAGTTTTACAGAAAAGAAAATAAAATTTCTCAAGAAAAACTTGCGGAGCTATGTGACTGTGCAACATCAACAATTGGTTGCATAGAAAGTGGACGTCAAACCCCGTCTTTCGAATTACTTGTAAAAATTGCAAAAGCCTTAAATATTTCTCCTGCCGACCTCTTCCTACGAAACGCATCAACTACAGTCAACAACACAAAAAAAATACTTAAAACAAAACTGCTTCCTCAAATCGAAGACTTCATAGAAAAGGAACTGTAGTTTTATTCTTGATTTTATACCGGCGGGGAAGTTCCTCGCCATTTTTTTTGGAGAGTGTCTTTGAAAGAATTTAAATAGTTTTTAAGCTTCCCTTAAAATAATGTATTTCGAGAATATTAATAATAAGCTATACTGTACCCATGTGCAAAAGCTTGATAACGATTCAGAACTGTAGAATAGAAAATAACCGCGCCACTCTGGTGCCGGAACTCAACTGGAAGATGAACGAGGGCGAGGTCTGGCTGGTGATTGGACCGAACGGCGGAGGCAAGGCTGATTTTTTGAATGCGCTTGCCGGTGGGACGGGCGGCGAACGGGTTACGCCTAACACTGAAGGACTTTTTTCTGACATTTTTTTTGATTCTACTGAACTGGTTTCTCTGGAGCGGGCTGCCCGCCTGATTCAGGAAGAGCGCGAAAATGATGAAAGCGATTATCTCGAAGGCGGTGTTGACCACGGACGAAGCGGCCGTCTTTTTATTGCACAGGCTCTGGACCCGCAGCTCAAAAAAGGTCTGACGAACAAGGAGCTCCCCGCAGCCGCCCGGCAGCTGGACGGCGACCCTGCCATTAAGCTTTGTGGAATCGAAAAGATTTTAGACCGTGGCCTTAAATATATGTCTACCGGAGAAATCCGCCGCACACTGCTTGCCCGCGCCCTTGTTTCCGGTAAAAAGCTTTTGATTTTGAGCGACCCTTTTGCAGGCCTTGATATTCAGAGCCGCACTATTCTTCTGGATTTTTTTGATTCGATCGCAAAACGAAGCGGCGGAAAGCAAAGCGGAAGTGCCCGGCCTCACATTATTCTTGGACTTGAACGCTGGCACGAGGTTCCGGACTCTGTTACCCATGTTATTGAATTTTCTGATAAAAAAATTTCTTTCTGCGGTCCTCGAAACCAGTACGAAGAACTGCTTTCGGAAAGAGCTGCAGCTACAAAAGCTGGAGAAGATAAAGAAAAACAGAATTTTAAAGAAGGCTTTGAAGAATTAACTACTACCAAGGTCTCCGGTGGTTTCGATACACCTGCTTCGCAGGCACTCAACCACCAGGCCGAATCACGCTGGTTGAGTAAGTCAAATGCCGAATCGCGGTGGTTGAGTAGGCCGGAGGCCGTATCGAAACCACCTCTTGAAGATATCTTAGTAGAAATGCACGACGTAAACGTCGGCTGGGACGACCATCAGGTTCTACGTCATCTGAACTGGAGCCTGCAACGCGGTCAGCACTGGCTTGTCCGCGGTCCAAACGGAAGCGGCAAAACCACCTTCCTGGAGCTCATAACCGGTGACAATATGCAGGTCTTTTCCAACGATGTGCGCATTTTCGGCAATCGCCGCGGCTCGGGCGAAACCATCTGGGACATAAAAAAACGCCTGGGCATTGTGTCTTACCGCCTGCACGTAGAATACAGAATGCTGGGCGGCACTTCCCTGCTTGCGGTAATCATAAGTGGCCTTAGAGATTCCATCGGCCTTTACGGCGATGCTCCCAGCGACCTTGAAATCACGACCGCAAAAAAATGGCTGGCCCTGGGCGGCTTTGCAGGCCGCGAATCTGAAAGCTTTGGCTCCCTGAGCTACGGCGAACAAAGGGCTATCCTCATTCTGCGTTCGGCTGTAAAAAATCCTGAAATCCTGATTTTAGACGAGCCCTGCCATGGTCTGGATGAACAGTACAGAGCAAAAATCCTTCAACTGATGGAGCTTATAGGAAAAGGCGGCACAACAACAATGCTGCACGTTACCCACGATCCGAGTGAAGTTCTGCCCTGCGAAAAGCACATTCTGGAGCTGCACCCCGACAAAGACCCAATGTACCGAATTATCGTGCAATAACACTTTTTTCTCAAAACTTCGCCTTCTCTTCTGCCGATAATCTCTGTATGAAAAAAATATTCAGCTTATTAATAATCCTCTCAGTTTTTTGCTGCGCTTGTTCTGCCCGCGGAAAAGCTGATATCGAAATTCCAACCGAAGAAGTAGAATACGCTCTTAAAGGCGATGAAGCTTCAGTTATGCAGGAAGAAGAAAAGCCTCTTCCTCTTTACACTTTACGCCAGCCAGAGGGTCAGCCGGTTCAACTCCGCGAAAGCTGGGGTTACGTTATGCAGAGCCGTCTGGATGAATACGACAATTCCATCCCCCTCACCGACGTCTGCTTTTTTTCTGCCGAAATCAACTGCTACGGTGAGCTGACAAGCGTTCCAAGCCGTTCCAGAATCAATACAAAAGGAGCCCGCTGCCATCTGGTAATTACCTGCGACAGCAAATCTCTTACTCATTTTATTCTTGAACCAGGCAGTAAGGTTCGCAGCAATCTTCTTAAAGCTATTGTAAAAGCCGGTGCTCCTTACGACGGAGTTCAGATTGATTTTGAACTTGTACCCGCCCGAGACCGCAAAAATTTTATCACTTTCTTATCAGATCTTCGCTACATGCTGGGAAAAGCAAAATGGTTCACAGTTTGTGTACCTGCCCGCTTTAAGCTGCTTTCCGAAGATATTTACCCTTATGCTGAAATATCAAATTACTGCGACCGGGTTTTTGTAATGGCCTATGATGAACACTGGTCTGGCAGCAAACCTGGAGCCGTTGCTAATATTGACTGGTGCCGCAAGGTTATGGAATACGCACAAAAATCTATTCCTACCAAAAAACTGATTATGGGACTTCCTTTTTATGGCCGTACCTGGGCAAACGAAACCACCGCCGGTGCCTGGTACTTCAGTGGAGCCAACCGCATTATGACAGAGCATAAGGTAACAGAAGTTATTTACGATGAAGAAATACCAAATTTCAAATATACAGCTCAGGTAGAAGTCACCGGTTACTTTAATGACGCCTATTCCGTTGTTGAACTTGCCCGCCTCTACGAAAAAGCCGGCATCCAGAAAATGGGCTTCTGGCGAATCGGTCAGGAAGATCCTGCCGTGTGGAACTGGATTCAAATTAGCAAATAAAGTGTACTGGATTCAAATTAGCAAATAAAGTGACACTTTTTTCCTTTTTATGTGTTATAATATATGGACAAGCCTTAATCGGCATTTTCCAGGAGGAAAAACCCTATGAAAAAAATTTTTTCTATTTTATTGATTTTATTTACTCTTTCTGCTGGTTTCGTTTTTGCTGAATCAACCAGTTCAGATCCTTTCGACTCCCTTGTTGAAAAACTCTTAAAGGATTTTAATGATGACGGAGCAACTGTAGCAGTAAAAGTTTTTACTTCTGATTTAGGAAATAATGAACGCAAAAAGATTTCGAAATCAGTTCAGTTCTCACTCTACTGTTCAGACGTTATGGAAGTAGTCGCAAAATCAGATGAAGCTGATTATATCTGTACCGGAAAAATTGAAGTAGACGGTCCAAACTATATCGTCAGTGCTAAGCTTGTTGATAATTATGATGATACTGTAGTTGGAAAAGCTAAGCAGAAGGTTCCAAAGGACTACTACGCTGAAAAGCCAACCGACGTAAAGGTTGAAACTGTAGTTGTCGAAGATTCGGTAGATGCGGACGATGTTCTTGGAGCTCTGGTTGTTGGTGCCGTTATTGGTGGAGTTTTCCACGCTGTTACAACACCTCCTCGTACAACTGTTGTTGTAACTCCTTCACGCCCAAGCAGATCTACACGCTCAAGACCTGTAAGGCCATAGCAAAATAAAAGAGAAGTATCCCGGGTTCTGGTTTAGCCCGGGATTTTTTTTACCCTATTATCATTCCTTTAATTCCGCTGTATACTGTCATAAATATTATTTTTTAGGAATGTATTATGATTTTTTCACCAGTAGAAATTCAAGAAACTGTAAATATGTTTATGCGCCAGAAGCTGGATATCCGCTGCATTACAATGGGTATTTCTCTTCTGGATTGTGCTGATTCAGACAGCAAACGTGCCTGCGACAAAATCTACGACAAGATTATGAAAAAGGCCGGCAAGCTTGTTCAAACCGGTCAGGATATTGAAAAGGAATTCGGAGTACCAATCATCAACAAGCGTATTTCCGTAACTCCAATTGCCCTCGTTGCCGGCGCAAGTGAAGCTAAGAATTACGTTCCATATATAAAGACCCTCGACCGCTGTGCCCACGAGCTCGGCGTAAACTTTATCGGCGGTTTTTCTGCACTGGTTCAGAAGGGTATTACTCCCGCAGACCGCATTTTAATTGACTCTATTCCAGAGGCTCTGGCTTCAACTGATTTTGTTTGCTCTTCGGTAAATGTGGGTAGCACCAAGTCGGGCATCAACATGGACGCAGTCAAGCTGATGGGTGAGACAATCGTAAAAACTGCCGAAGTTTCGCGCGATTGCGAAGTAAATGGCTGCGCAAAGCTGGTTGTTTTCTGCAACGCTCCTGAAGATAACCCATTTATGGCAGGTGCCTTCCACGGCCCCGGAGAAGCTGACTGCGTAATCAACGTTGGAGTTTCAGGTCCTGGAGTAATTCTTGCCGCAGCTAAGGAATACAAAGGTCAGCCAATCAATGTTCTCGCTGATGGAATCAAAAAGATGGCCTTTAAGATTACCCGCATGGGACAGCTGGTTGGAAGTGAAGCCGCAAAGCGTCTTGGCGTTCAGTTTGGTATTCTTGATTTGTCTCTTGCCCCTACTCCAGCTGTCGGTGACTCTGTTGCCCGCATCCTCGAAGAAATCGGTCTTGATGGTTGTGGTGCTCCTGGAACAACTGCCGCCCTCGCTATGCTTACTGATATGGTAAAGAAGGGCGGTGTTATGGCTTCTACA
>CAMNGG010000364.1 GCA_946537975.1 uncultured Treponema sp.
GGGCTGGATTTTCGAAGACCTGGAAGTCTGCAACAGCCGCTGCTGCGGAATCTCTCTCGGCAAATACCGCGACGAAGAAAACGACATGTATTTTTATACAAAGCACCTCAAGAGCCCTACCCAGATGGAGCGCGACGCAGTTTGCCGAGGTCAGTACCACGGCTGGACAAAAGAAAATATCGGCTCACACATTGTGCGCCGCTGTCACGTTCACCACTGCGAACAGACAGGTATTGTAGGCCGTATGGGCGGCGTTTTCTCTACAATCGAAGACTGCCACATTCACCACATCTGTAATTCTCAGCAGCTGGGCGGTGCAGAGACTGCGGGCATCAAGCTGCATGCCGCAATCGATGTCCTAATCCGCCGCAACCACATTCACGACTGCATTATGGGAGTATGGCTGGACTGGGAAGCACAGGGAGCCCGCATCACTCAAAATCTTATGTACAACAATCAGAGACCAGAAGGCCGCGAGGCAGCCAGGGGCGCTATGTTCAGCACCGACGTCTTTATAGAAGTCGGCCACGGACCTACAACAATCGACAATAACCTCCTGCTTTCCAAGGTTTCCATCACAATTCCAAGCCAAGGAATTGCCGTTGTTCACAACCTTATTCAGGGGTCTTTCAGCCTCATCAATTCCGGCGTAGACAGCATTATAAACGACCAGCGCGAGCCACGCTATACTCCTTATCATATCCGTCACCGCACAGAGGTTGCGGGCTTTATGACAATTCTTCACGGCGACGACAGAATCTACAATAATATTTTTGTTCAAACCTTTGATGTAAAGGATAAAGAAAAGACCGCAGCCGCCGCCGACTACGAGGCTGTAGGTACTGCCCCATTCGACATCTTCCCTACTTACGAAGACTGGATTAAAAACTTTATGATGGACAGAGAGCCTGATATGGGGCCATTGGCTGAATATCACTTTGGACACCTTCCGGTATGGCTGGGCGGAAATGTTTACCTGAACGGAGCCACTGTCTGCAAGCATGAAAAAGACAAGCTTGTAGTGGCAGGAAAAAACAAAGCAAAAATCAGCCTTAAGGCCGGCAAGTTGTCAAGCAACCTGAAAGAACTTCTGGGAGACTACACAACAGGCGTAATCACAACTAAAGTGCTCGGCTCTGCCTTTGAGCCTGAACAGCGCTTTGAAAACCGCGACGGAAGTGACATCATCTTCAATGAAGACTTCTTCGGCAACCACCGCGGCACCCACGTTCTTCCCGGTCCATTCGCAGAACTTGCAGAGGATATTAAAGTTTTGTAATATCATGATATGAGAAAACAAATATCAGCTAGAGCTTTAAAAATCATTAAAATCAGTGTAACAGCCTTTATTCTAGCAGTCATCGCCCTGCTTTGGGCTGGCACACTGATTGCATATAATGAAAACTTCAATCAGCGCTTTACTTCTTATGAGCCTAAAATGCTTTATCTTAGTGACTTCGAAGGCTTAAAGCGCACTCAATATCACTTTACTTCAAATAAAAATCAAAAGCTGACAGGCTACCTCTACAGCTCTGAAAAGTCTGCGGCCGGCCGCGATACCAGTGCCGCCAAAGGCCTTGTTATTTTTGCCCACGGCTTTGGAGGCGGCGGCCATAATTCCTATATGGACTGCATAAACTTCTTTGCAGAAAAGGGCTATCTCGTTTTTGCTTATGATGCCACGGGCAACGACGAAAGCGAAGGACTTGGCCGAAAGAATGCTGTAGGCGGACTGCCCCAGGGAGTAATTGATCTTGATTACGCAATCAGCTTTGTAGAAAAAAGCGGTAACTTTCCAGATCTGCCCATCTATCTATGGGGACACAGCTGGGGCGGCTACAGTGTAGTCAATGTGCTGAACTACCATCCGGAAGTTAAGGCTGTGGCAGAAATTGCAGGCTTTGAATCCTCCGGTAAAATGTTTATTGCAGGTGGTAAGCAGATTGCAGGAAGTGTCGTTTATAGCTTCATGCCGTTTTTTTACCTTCATGAATTAAGAAAATATGGAAAATATAATTTCAGCAGGGGCGTAAAAGGCATCCGAAAATCAAATGCCCGGCTTATGATTATCCACGGAAAGCAGGACACCACAGTCCCTCTTGAATACGGCTATTCTGTTTATTACAAAAGCTTTAAGGATAATTCCCGGGTGAGATTTTTGCTTTATGAAAACCTGGGCCACTCAAACATTCTGCGCTCACAAAAAGGAAACGACTACATAAAGACCTTTAATGCGGAATTTGATAAATGGCTTACAACTCTTGATTACGATTACAAGGCAAAAGAAAATGTCGAGAGTTTTGTAAAAGACAAATCAGATTATATACATAAAAATCTGAACAGGCCGCTTTTTTGTAATACACCGAACGAAGAAGTGCTCGAAAAGATTCTTGCCTTTTATGAAGAAAACTAAAAATGAATAAAACAGAAAAGAACATTCCGAATTACAATTCCCTCGCTGCAGCCCTTGTCGAACTTTTTGGCACTTCAGTTGCCATCACCCAGACAGACAGACTTTCAGGCGGTGATATCAATAAAGCATACGGTCTCACACTGAACACCGGCGACCATATTTTTATGAAGGCTAATGCAAAAATCAATGCCGCTTTTTTTACAGCAGAGGCGGCCGGTCTACAGGCAATTGCCGCAACTCATACAATCGGAACTCCAGGGATTCTTTGCACGGGAACCGATGACGGCGAAGATGTCGGCTACTCTTTTCTTCTTTTGGGATTTATAAAAAGCGCAGGCAGGCGTAAGGATTACTGGGAAACTTTCGCCCAGGAACTCGCGGCCATGCATAAGGCAGATACAAGAAAACTTACGGTGGTTGAGCCCGTCGAAACCACCTGCATGTTCGGTTTCCATCAGGACAACTTCATTGGTGCCGGCCAGCAGAAAAACACGCCTGCTTCAAAATGGATAGACTTTTACCGGGACTGCAGACTTGCTCCACAGTTTAAGAGGGCAGATTCTTATTTCACAAATGAAGACCGGGCAAAAATCACAAAGCTTTTAGACAGGCTCGAAGACTTTCTTATTGAACCGGAAGCCCCTTCCCTTTTGCACGGAGACCTCTGGAGCGGTAACGTAATGTGCGGCCCGGACGGAAAAGCCATGCTGATTGATCCGGCCACTTATGTGGGCCACCGCGAAGCAGACCTTGCAATGACAGAACTCTTCGGAGGCTTTCCACCGCAGTTCTATGAAGCTTACCGCGAAGCTGCTCCTCTGCAGCCGGGCTACGAAGATCGCCGTGACCTCTACAACCTCTATCAGCTGCTAAATCACTTAAATCTTTTTGGCCCGCCATACCTCGCCCCGGTTTTAAGTATTGTCAGTGAATACGTTTAGAACTTAATAACCTTTGGAGCTGCGCTGAAGCTTGAGAATGTTGCAGTTGCATTCTTAAAGTAAAGCACTTCAGTGTTGTTATCGTCTGGAGAATACATAGCCTTAAGGTCTGGATAATGCTCAAGCATATCAACCTTTGGCTCGCGGCGGTCATCGCGAACCAGCTCTCCGGCAAGACGAAGCCAGGTGCCTGTCGCACCGTCAAAGCAGCAAAGCTCAACCTTAGGATTTTTCTGAATCTGCTTTGAAACATCCTTGCTCTTTCCAGTCTGGATGTAAAGCTTATCTTCAAAAAGATTGATTGTGCCGAATGGACGGTTACGTGGCTGTCCGTCTGTATCAACTGTAGCTAAATAATAAGTGCCGCATTTTTTAATAAAATCAAAAACTTCTTTCATTTTATCACCTCGGATATATTATAGCATATTTTCCTTGTAAATTGGTAGGTAAAATCTACAAAAAAAACGTTTCTATTTACAATAACACTACTTGACACTTTTTTTTCATATCAGTAAATTAAAACAAATGAAAAACATCACTTACGCATACTATTATTACTATTATTCTCATAAGTCTTGCAGAGTTCTGGCAAAATAGATGCTGATGTATATAAATCGGTAATTTCAAGGAACTCTGAAAAAGAGTTCCTTTTTTTTTGCTTTGCACACCTACAATCGAAGAACCGTTAAAAAATGGGCTGCAACAGCGGGCCATTTTAGGTTCATCGAAAGAAAGGTTCAGAGGCAAGCTGTGCTTGCCGACTATTTTGGTTATTATAAGGAGATTATATAAAATGATTATTACACTTAAACACGGAACCACAGATCAGCAGATGAACGAGTTCATCGACTCATGGAAGCAGAAGGGCTTTGGAGTACATGTATCAAAGGGTGAAAACCTTACAATTCTCGGACTCCTCGGAGACACAAGTTCGCTCGACACAGAAATGGTCAGCGCAAATCCTTTTGTAGACACAGTTCAGCGAGTTTCTGCTCCGTATAAAATGGCAAGCCGCACCTTCCACCCTGAAAACTCGGTAATCAAAGTTGGAAATACAAGCTTTGGTAACGGCGAGATTCCTGTAATTGCTGGACCTTGTTCTGTTGAAACTGAAGAGCAGGTTGTTTCAATCGCACGCGATGTTAAGGCAGCCGGTGCAAAACTTCTTCGCGGCGGAGCTTTTAAGCCACGTACTTCTCCATACAGCTTCCAGGGTCTTGGCGAAAAAGGACTTCAGTTCCTCGTTGCCGCAAAAAAAGAAACAGGCCTTCCAATCGTAACTGAACTGATGGATATCCGCCAGCTTAAATATTTTGATGATGTTGATGTAATCCAGATTGGAGCCCGCAACATGCAGAACTTTGACCTTCTTAAAGAAATGGGAAAAGTTGGAAAACCTATTCTTTTGAAGCGCGGTATGGCCGCAACTGTAAAAGAACTCCTTATGTCTGCTGAATATATTATGGCAAGCGGAAACGAAGATGTAATTTTGTGTGAACGCGGTGTACGCACTTTTGATAACTACACAAGAAACTGTCTGGATGTAAGCATTGTGCCATACCTTCACAAGGTAAGCCACCTTCCAATCATCATTGACCCAAGCCATGCATGCGGTCAGCGCTGGATGGTACCAGAGCTCGCAAAGGCAGCAGTTGCCTGCAACACAGACGGTTTGATTATCGAAGTTCACAATAATCCTGAAAAAGCACTTTGCGACGGTGAGCAGTCTCTTCACCCAACTGAGTTTGCTTCACTTATGAAGATTCTTCCTCAGATTGCCGCAATCAACGGACGCAACGTATGATTTACGCAATCGTAGG
>CAMNGG010000365.1 GCA_946537975.1 uncultured Treponema sp.
CCGTCCACCTCAGCGCGACCAAACTCCTTATCAAGCGAGGCCAGCAGGTCGTCCATAAAAGTCAGCACCTTGTCGCGGCGGTAAAGCATACACACATAATGAAGAATCTCATCAATCAGCCCCATAGCGTTGAGCTGACCGGCCGACAATTTCTTATTCTCCTCGCCGCGGCTCTCAAACACATTGTTAATCAAAAGCTGAAAGGCGCGCACATTCCGCATATTCGCAAAAACCACGTTTCCGCTCGAAGCAAACAGCCCGCCATCAAAATTACAAAGGTCTCGTATTTTCTTAGAAATATGAAATTCGTTGTGTGAAATCTTCATTTTGTACTCCAACTTTTAGTTTATAAGTAAGGAGGGGAAAGCCTTCCCCTCGCGTCGTGAGTTTGCGAAGCAAACTCAGTAAGGTCGCAAAGCGACCGTCCTACCCCTTCTAACGGGGGCTCCGCCCCCGTAACGCCCCTGGCAAAGCAGCGAACTTCTAAGAGTTATGTATAATTAATAAATTATACCACGGTTTTTCTGTTTATGCGAACAATAATATAGAAACATTATGGAACTTTTTTGCTATTTTACTTAATTTCAGGTTATAATGGCTTAGACATCAAAGCTTTTGAGGACAAATAATGGAAAATACCTGCAAAATTACCTATCGAAAACTAACCGAGGCCGACCTGCCAATCTTCATTCAAATGCGCATAACTCAATTGCGCGAAGAAGGTGCTAAAGAGGATTTTGATCTTGTGCCGGCTCTTAAAGATTATTACAGGCGTCACCTTGCGGACGGGACTTTTGTTTCCTGGCTGGCGCTGGACGGCGACAAGATTATCGGTACCAGCGGAATGTCTTTTGTTGAAAAGCCGCCTTATTTTGGCTGCCCGTCAGGAAAACTGGGGCTGCTTTCGAGTATGTTTACAAATCCTGATTACCGCCGCAAGGGTATTGCAAAAGAACTGCTGCACCGGGTTGTGGAAGAAGCCCGTGCTTACGGCTGCGGGGCGGTTCAGATTACGGCTTCAGATATGGGTGTAAAGCTTTATACTGCATACGGTTTTGTTCACAACGGAAACTTTATGCAGTATAAGCTCTAGTCAACTAGCGCTGTGACACGGCTTTGATTTTTTCAATCAAGGCTGTGTTTTTGATCAGGTCTTCCAGTGTGCAAGGCAGGCGGTAAGTCCAGTTGAACTCGGTTACTGTTCCCGGCACGTTGATGCGTTCGTCTGCGGCCTTATCCAGCCAGAGAGACTTGTCCATGTAAAGGAAGTCTTGTAGCGGCGGAATGAACCACTGGCTTGCTGATGTGGCGGATGCCTTAAGAAGTTTTTCTGCGATTTCCGGGGTGAAATCTTCCTTTGCCACTGTCTCTGCCTTTGCTTCAATTTCCTCTTTAGGTGCGGTGAATAGAGGTCCGTCTTCAGCACCTGTTTCAATTCCAAAGCATTCAGCATTTGCCATAACAAAAGCTTTTACGCTTTCTTTTTCATCTTCCCACCACTGGCGCAGAGTGCTTGAGTCATGCACGGAAGTTGTTGTAACCGAAAGAGGAGTGTAGTCTGCAAAAGGCACGTAAGGCTGTCCTGCCTCGGACCATTCGCGGCACCAGCGCACAACGCGGAGGCCAAGTATTTTGTGAGCGTCCATTGTTTTTGGAACGCACTCAATGCCAACTCCTAAGTCTTCGCCGCAAGGAATCATCTTCACAGCCTTTGTGATTGCTTCAAAAATTTCGTCGGCCTGCTTCTTCCAGAGCTTTTCGTTTTTCTTGTTCAGGTCGTCAAAGCACGAGGTCAGGGCTGCCTTTTCCTGCTCGTTAAGCGAGCCCCAGGAAGTAGACTGTCCGTAAGTCCAGAGAGGAACATATTTGTTTTTCGAAATCTCAATCAGGGTGCGGTTGCTCCAGTAATCAACGAGAGTCTGCTTTACTCGGCCGATTGCCTCCGGCGCGCAGAGTTCGCTTAAATCAGCCTGCTCAATCATCTTAGAGCCGGTGACAGCCGGCGCAAATCTCCACAACTCCTCACCATCAATCTTGTCGCAGAAAATCGCAAGAATCTGATGAGCCTTATCGTGATTCCAGGTAATGTCCTCAATGGCACTTGTAGGAATGTGAGGCTGACTAAGCCAGCGGATTCTGTCGTCATCAAAACCAAGTTCGTAAAGCTCTGTCTTTTTTATAGAAGCATAAGGCTCAGTGTGGCCGTTCAAGGCATTCAAATCAGCTTCAGGAATTGCCCAGATTCGGAAGAAGCCCAGAATGTGATCCAGTCTGTAGGCATCATAATATTTGGCAGCATTCTTCAGGCGGTCCTTCCACCAGCCGTAATCTGCCTCTTTTAGATTTTTCCAGTTGTAAGTAGGGAAGCCCCAGTTCTGACCGGTCGGGTTGTCTCCGTCGGCAGGCGCACCAGCACGCAGCTCCTGATTGAAAACTTCAGGGCAGGCCCAGGCATCACAAGAATCCTCGTTCATCAAAATAGGCATGTCGCCCTTGAGCAGAATGCCGGCCTCTTTCACATATTCAACAGCCCCGCGGAACTGTTCGTCAGCAACCATCTGGCACCAGGCATAAAAAAGATGTTCCTTCTTAAAAGCCTTTTTATTCCAGAGGGCTGTTATTTCTTCTTTAGTCTTAAGACGGTCAGTATCAAGCCAGGTCTTCCAGCTTGCCTGCATATAATTCCATTTAAGATTTTTGTAAACTGCGTAAGATTTTACCCAGCCGTTTGCGCGAATCCACTTAGAAAGCTCAGTGCCTGTCTCGCCGGTCTTTCCCTCATCAGTTGAATCATAAAGCATCTTGAGCAGGGTATTTTTGCCGTTTAATATTGCGTCATAGTTATAGCGCAGGGCATATTTCTGGCTCTTGATAAAATCATCATAAGCCTTCTTAAACTTTGCGTCACTCTTGTAAAGCGCGTCAAAGCCTGGCACCTCACTGATGCGGATATAAATCGGATGCAAGGCAAAAGCCGAAAGTCCGCTGTAAGGAGAACTCTGAGTTCCAGTATCATTTACCGGCAAAAGCTGAATAATAGAAATCCCCGCAGCCTTGCAAAAATCTGCAAAAGGTTTAAGGTCGCCAAACTCACCAATAACCGAATTATCTTTAGTATAAAGGGCACCAAGCGGAACCGCCACGCCCGTCAATCTCTTTTTCATAGCCCGCATATTATAGCACAGAATTCAAAAAATGGATTAGAAAATAGTAAGAATTTTTAGGAAGGAGGGGGAGCAATCCCCCTGTGCTCCCAAGTCCTCAGAAGTGGCGGCTTTGTGGTTTCGACAGGCCCTTCGACAAGCTCAGGGACCGCTCAACCACCGCAGCCACCACTTCCTCCGGTCTTGTACGCTGCCCCCTTAAAATCCCCCACATTACCGGCTCACACTTTTGTTCCCTGAAAAAACAGGGAAAAATCCTGTCGAAAAGCCAATAATTCCGATAAATCCCAGAAAAACCCCGTTTTTATCGGAATCAAAGTGAGGGAAAAAGTCTTATAAAATAACTGCCATCCGATAAGAACTCAATAATCCCAGTTTTTATCGGAGGAATTTAAGAAAAATCATGGAAAATATACAGTCCCCAGAGAATGATTCCACAAAATCAAAGAAATCGCTCCGATAAAATTGCATTTTTCGCCACTCTTATCGGAACATTCTGTAAATTACTACAAAACAAAGACTGCAGCCTTCCGATAAAACGTCAGTTTTCACTAATTTTATCGGAACAATTCAAAGCATCCTACTCCATATCTCCAATAAAAAACTCGAAACCGGCAATTTTATCGGAAGTTTTCTCTTTTTAGTTCACATGTAAACTCGCCAGAAGTAATTCCAGTCTTCGGGTAAGTGCGGCTGCCCTTGTCATCTATCAGCTTCATGCCTATTTTCTTCATAACATTGAAGGAAGCAGCGTTTCTGCAATCACATTGGGCAAGCACCCTCGATATGGTAAGATTTGAAAAGGCGAAGTCTATAAGGGCTCGCGCAGCCTCACTCGCAAAACCTCGGCCCCTGTATTCCTTGTGAATAATCCAGCCAAGTGTGGCATAGGAATGATCCTCGCTGTGGCTAAGGTCGCAGTCGCAGCCGCCAATAATCTTTCCTTCATAAAGAATTACAAACTCAAAATCTTCCGGCTCAGGCTTTTCCCATTCCGCAGAATAAGTCTTTACAAAATCAAGCGTTTCTTCAAAAGTGTCATTAGGCAGCCAGAACATCATCGTAATGCTTTTGTCGCCGGCATACTCGTGAATCTCTTTTTCATCACCCATGCGGACCGGGCGCAGAGTGAGGCGGGGAGTTTTCAATTCTAAATCTGGAGTTATTTTTTTCATCATTTTAAGTATACAAATTAACGATTTTTATTACCACATCAGTTGCTTTTTTTTACACTTGACGGCTAATCCGAATTAGCCTATAATCAAGCTAATTGTAATTAGCCAAAAACTAATTCAGGAATCAAAATGAATACAAAAGAAAAAATAATTAATGAAGCGCTAACTCTTTTTTCAGAAAAGGGATATGCAAATGTTTTTGTTGGAGAAATTGCCCAGAAGGTTGGAATAAAAGCTCCTTCTTTGTATAAGCATTTCAAAAACAAACGGGCAATTTTTGATGGAATTATCGAAGAAATGCAGAAGCAGTTTATGAAAACAGCAGAGCATCTTGGCATCAACGGTTCCAATGCAAAGGCAGATGGCGACACTTATACAAAAATCTCAGAAGAGGCTTCCATCAAAATTGGTTTAGGACTTTTTCAATATTATCTTCATGATGAATACAATCAGCGTTTTCGAAAAATGCTGACTATAGAGCAGTTTCATGATAAAGAACTGGCAGCCCTTTATACAAAGCAGTATGTGGACGATCCTTTATCTTATCAGGGAATAATGATGGGGATGATGGTTTCTGCCGGTGCTTTTAAGACGGACAACGTAGATATCATGACACTTCAGTTTTATGCTCCCTTTTATCTGCTTTTGACTTTATGCGACAGAGAGCCTGAGCGGGAAGAGGAAGCCACTAAGATATTGATTGCGCATATCAAACAGTTTAATCAATTATACAGGAGATGAAAATGAACAAAACAATTTCAAAAATCGGAGCCCTGCTGGTAATTATTTCGGTTGCGCTCTTTGCGCTTTTTATGCCTTTCTCCAGCTTCTGGAGTTATTTTGTCTGCATGATTCTGGCCTTCAGTTATCTGATTATGGCAGCAGGCCTTCACAACGAAAGTGACAAGGAGCATAAAGTTGCCGCAAATGCAGGTTTGCTTTTTGCCGCAGTTTATGCCGTGCTGATTCTGCTTGTGTATTATGCACAGACAACAAGCGTCCGCTTGTCGGAACTCAATCACCAGGCCACTCTTCTGCTTGATTATTCTTACGGCGGACTTTTATTCTTTTATGATTTACTCGGCTATGGAATGATGGCGCTTTCAACTTTCTTTTTCGGGCTGGCAATGAAAGCAGAAACAAAGGTAGATAAGTGGCTCAAATGGCTTATGATAATTCACGGAGTATTTTTTTTAAGCTGCTTTATAATGCCGCTGACCGGAGTTTTTAGTTTCATGGCAGATGGACACTCCAGCCATGGCGGAATACTTGCCCTCGAAATCTGGTGTGCTTATTTTCTTCCGATTGGAGTTTTAGCCTTTATTCATTTTAATAAAAAAAATAATTAATGAAGAAATTGATTACAATTTCAGAGCTTGAGATTCCTTGATTGTAAGTTTTATTTAATGACATCATAGAAGTTGCGGCCTATCAGGTTTTCAAAATAGGCTTTGAGTTCAAAGTTCTTGTTCCATTTGCCTTTCGGGTAGTAGCCGTAGCGCTCTTTTACATCATTCATGCGCTCTTCCATGTTTTGAGTTCCGTCGGCGCCGCAGGTAGAATCCAGCAGTTGAATCAGGCGGTCGTAATCGTCGTATTCGGTGGCGGCGAGTAACGTTTTGAGCTCGTCGTATTGTTCCGGTGAGATGTCGATTTTTCCAATATAGTCTTCCATCGTATGAAGATTAAAAGAGTGGGTGAGGCAGATTTTTGCAAGCTGGTCATAGCCGAGGTTTTTCAAAAAATAATAGCCGTCGTAAACGTGGGCTATGTAGGTATGGCCTTCCTGGCGGCCGATGTCGTGAAGAAGGCCGCAGGTGTAGGCGAAGTCGGGATTGAGGATGTGTGTTTTGCTGCCGTGAGCTGCGGGATTTACCGTGGTATTTACCGCGGCCTTTTCATTTACCGCCCGCGCAATTTTCTCTGCCGCCCGAGCGACCGCATAGGAGTGTTCGCGCCACGGCCCCGGATTTTTTGCGACACACTTTTCCAGTAATGACTCTGCGAAAGCCCGCGGAATATTTTCTTTCTGGCCACAGAGTTTTTCCATAACAAGAGTTTCGCGGGCAATCATATCCAGCTTTGCGGGATTGTCAGATTTAAAATGCAGATTAGTCTGGATAGCTTCATCCACAGTTACAAATCTTAGTTCAAAGCCATCTTCTTTTTCGTAATCATCAAGCTTCTGCTTTTTGATAAGAGGCTTGCCGTCCACCCCAGTTTTTACACTACAAAAATAATGAAATGAATCCTGGATAAAAATTGTTTTTGGAAACATCTCTGACTGCATGATGCGTCTAACAAGACCAGCTTCTTTTATGCTATCAGAAATCACTTCGAGACCGGTTTCTTCTGCTACTTCGCGGATTAGGGCGGCTGTGTTTTCTTCGCCATCGCGGATACCGCCGCCTGGGAATTTGTAGTAGGCAAGATTTTTTGCATAGACGAGGGCAATTTTGTCGTTCGGGGAAAGCGGCGTGGTGTCGGAGTTTTCAGAAGAGTCGGTGGAGTCTGAAGAGCCTGTCGAGTTTTGTGATTTCTGTTTTTCAGACTCCGCTACAATAATAGCCCTGGCCGAAGGTCTGGAAGATGTCGGCCAGTTTGTTTCGTAATTTTTATAATCAGTTGTAAAAAGTGTTTTCATTTATTTGTACTAACTAACGATAGTTTGTTAAAATCCAAAGATGCAGAAACGTATTGCATCAACGAGTCCATGACTTACCATTGCAGAAGTAAGATCCCGCTTTCTCTGAAGTAGAGCAAAAGGAAGTCCAAAGATTACGCAGAGTAAAAGGGAGCTTATCAAATCATAATGATGAGCCAGAGTGTGTGGAACAATCATCATAAACCACATTGTAAAAAGCTGAAACTTTGTCGGCTTACGGAAAAGATATACGCAGAAAGCCATAAAAACAGCACGGCAGGCCATCTCTTCAAAAATCGCAGGACTCAAACAAATTGTAAGACGCTGCCAGGTAATTGCAAAATTTTCAGTAGAGTGAGCTTTTGATAAAAAGAAATTAATTACTGCAAGCACAGCTGCCGAGCCAATAGCAATTGCAAGGCTTATAAGAAGCTCCTGGTAGAAAGGTCTTTTGCCGCTGGTTCGAATCAGATAATAAGGCTTGGCCTTGCTGCCTCCAATTTTTTCCATCACTGCAAAAACAGCCAGAGAAGAAAGAAGCGTCGGTAAGCCTGCCAGTAAGCCCTGATGAACTACAACCATTATATTCATCTGAACTGCAAGATAGCAAAGCGAAACTGCAATTCCGAAAACCAAAGAAATTACAATATATTTTACAGATGGCAGTTTTAATCTTATAAGCAGGTAGAGGGCAAGTCCACTGCTCCAAATTGCGGTGAAGGTAAAAAAGTTCTTAGTTGCTATAGTGTAAATAAAAAAATATGCTGCGAACTCAAGCCAGAGTCCAAGCAATCCTAATCTGATTTTTGTTTTTTCCTGCATTTGAAAATCTCCTTTATTAATCTTTTAGTATATCTGAAAGCCAGCCGGTTACACCTTCTGGAAGACGTGGCTCCATTGGAGTTCCGTCATCAAACATAAGGTTACAGTGCATCGCGTTTGTAATGCAGTGCTGGCCCATTTCGAATCCAAAATTGATGGAAGCAATTCCGTGGTCACCGTTGTAAACCCAGTCTGGTGTAAAAATGAAAGAGTTCTTCAACTTTTCAAGACGCGGTAAAAGAGGTTTGATTCTTTCCTCATAACTGTTAATTTCATCTCGTTTGCCTAGTGCAAGAAAAAGTCCTATGTTATTTTTTTCAAAAACTTCCAGATTGTTTCCATCCACAATTGCATCTGCGCCAACAGGAATTGCAATATCAAAAAAGTCCGGATAGCGTACCGGCATTCTTATGCTCATAGTTCCGCCGAGAGAATTTCCAAAAATCACTTTCTTACTGATTCCGCCATTTGGCTCTGCCTGATTTTTCATAAAGTCGCAGATTAAATCATAAACCCGGGGAATGTATGAATCATCCCAACTGCCTTGAACTTTTCCGTCGTCGCCGCGATATTCGTTTGCGAGAGGAACCAGCACATAAGCGCCGCCCAGAGTTTTCTGATAATCATCCTTTGAATAAAATTCTGCGCCCGTATAATTTATGCAGATATCTCCTTCAAGAGCATTTGTATAGCCGTGCATAAAAACAAGAAGCGGATATTTTTTCCCTTTTTCAAATCCGTGTTCGGTCGGATCAAAAAAGTAATAAGTTATATCATCATAAGAGGTCTTATGAAAGCGGTCAAAGTATTCGCCAACTTTATAAGTCGGTGCGTAGGAAATAAAGCTTCCTTGTGGAATTTCGTTTGCCCATGGCGGGGGTGGTTTTTCAGACATTTTTTTACCTCTTTTCGTACAGAGTACAAGAAATTACGGATAAAAGTAACTCCGGAGTGGTATTTATCCGTATAAAAACATGGAATTTTTACAAT